>JBKJUN010000062.1:0-1597 GCA_046590555.1 Bryobacter sp.
GTTTTACGAAGAAGAGACAGCGAAGCGACTGGCTGCTGACATCCAGTCAAGCGGTGGGCTGATTACGACTGCCGATCTTAAGGACTACAAAGCAATCGCCCGTGAGCCGCTGGAAACCACCTATCGCGGCTATCCAATTCTGACCAGCGCCCCCAGCTCCAGCGGTGGAATGGCCATCATTGAGATGCTCAATGTGATCGAGAACTTTCCGATGTCTGTTGGAATGGAGGGAAGCGCCAATCACCGGCATATCCAGGTGGAGGCGATGAAGCGAGCTTTTCGAGACCGGATTCTGTACGCTGGCGCCCCAGACTACGTAAAGGTTCCGGTGGACAAGCTCACCAGCAAAGAATATGCCAAAGAGATCGCCTCTTCGATTTCTGTAGACAAAGCGACATTGTCAAAAGACCTTGGTGATTTGCCCAAGGACATTGATGCTTTGGTTGGAGAGAGCAGCGATACGACGCACTTCAGCATCGTCGATGCTGAAGGCAATATCATCACGAACACCTATACGCTTAGCGGCTTCTATGGAAGCCAGGTGGTGGTTAAAGGCACGGGTGTACTGATGGGCAACATCTATGGTGCGTTTTCGAATTCAGGCAAAAAAGTTTTGCCGGCAGGAAATCGTCCGCCCAGCACGATGTCTCCCACTGTTGTTTTGACCAAAGACAAGAAGGCCTGGTTTGCCCTGGGCAGCCCGGGTGGGGCAACGATCCCCAATACGCTGGTTGAGGTGATCACCAATGTGATCGACTTCAAGATGAGCTTGCGCGACGCGATTGAGTATCCCCGCGTGCATCATCAGTATCTACCGGATCGCATCGAGGCCGAGCCTGGTGCCATCGCTTATGAGGTGGCCGAGAAGTTGAAATCCTACGGACAGATCCTCAGCACACGTTACCGCAGCCAGGGGGATGTACACGCCGTCATGATTGAAACCCAATCCGGCTGGCGTCTAGGCTGGAGCGATGGCCGTCGCGGCGGCAAGGTTCTGGGTTACTAGAAAGGGAGATCGTCGTCTGCTTCCGCTTTGCCTTTTGAAGTGGAGTCGAGCTGATCGTTGAAGAAGATGTTGATATCCTCTCCACGAGTCTTGCGAGTTACTTCCAGCTCCACTCCAATCAGTTCGTGCAGGTGATTCTTGAGATCGGAGAATCGCGCCAGCTGAAGCCCGCAGATCTTCAATTCGTCGAGAACATATTGGCGAGTTTTATCCGTGATTCCGCGGCGCTTCCACATGAGCTGGTTTGCGTTGGTAGAGCCAATTACACGCAAAGTGTATTTTAATACCGGGTTACCACTGCTGGGCGATTTGTAGAGTTCTACATCTTCAATGCGCACTTCGTATTTCCCATCGGAAATTTCGGCGACTTTCTTCTTGGGCTTTGTTTCAGTTTGAACCGTTCGGTCAAAACGGCTTAGGTCGATATCCACATTGGCACTGCGAAAAGAGGTATTCATGGTGAGTTTCTGTCTCCTGCAGGATTCATTTGCAATCGAGGTGCCAGAAACTCACCATGAATACCTCTTTTCGCAGTACCAAAGTGGATATCGACCTGAGCCGTTTTGACCGAACGGTTCAAACTGAAACAAA
>JBKJUN010000097.1:0-16072 GCA_046590555.1 Bryobacter sp.
CTCGCAAGGCCCGCAGTAGTGACACGGCTGGCGCCCATTGAGCGGCTTCGTCAGAATCGCCACGCGACCCATTGTCACCACGCGACCCATCTTCGCTTTCACCTGCTGGCGAAGGTGCGCTTCTGTGCAAGTGAAATCCATCGCGGGTTGAAAGATCGAATCGGGCAAATGATCGAGGCCCTCGCTCATACCAGAGATCCCTACGTACTTCTCAACTTCGTCGTAATAGGGCACAAGATCGGAATACTGAATCGGCCAGTCTTCGCCGTAACCATCCTTTGACGCTGCCTTGAAATCGATATCACCCATGCGGTAGCTTTGGCGCCCCCAGCTCAGGCTGCGGCCCCCAAGCACACGCATACGGATCCACTTATAAGGCTTGTCCTGCGTGTAAGGGTTCTCATTGTCATTCACAAACCATTTGGCATTATGTTCAGTGCACGCGTAGCATGTACCCTGGATCGGACGGTCCTTAAACACTTTGGGCGACATGCCGAGGTACGGCAACTGCCAGGGCTGCGTGTGTTCCGTGTAGTCCTTCTTGGTTACGTTGCCGCCCGCCTCGAGCATGACAACTCTCATCCCGCTCTCAGTTAATTTCTTGGCAGCCCAACCACCGGTTGCGCCACTCCCCACTACAATCGCGTCGTAGCGATCTGCCTGCATTACTTGATAGGCCATGTACACAATATATAAGAGGACACACATGGGTAAAGCCGCTGCCTACATGAATTTGCCGATTATCCTGCTCGTCACGATTGCCGGCGGCTATTATGCCGGACAATGGATCGATCAGAACTACGGCACAAAATACGCCAACGTCATTGGCTTGATGCTCGGCTTCGGCCTTGGCCTTTACGAAATCATGCGCCAACTGAAGCTTCTGGAACGAAACTCGCGTGACTGAATACCAGCTCAAATCAAACAAGATTCTCAAGGTGGCAGCGGCACTCGCTGCACTCGGCTTTGCTGTTTTTGCAGTTTGGCGCGGCCTCGATAGCGCTCTCGCTTTCCTCTCAACGGCCGGAATCAGCGTGCTCAGCCTCTGGGTTCTGGCTCGCGGCATCGACCTGCTCGGCGAAGGTCGCACGTCCTGGCTCAAGGGCTTTGGCTTCGTCGTGCGCTTCCTTGTCTACGCACTCGCCCTGTCTGCTATCCTTAAGGTTTATCCGGGTCATTCGTTGGAAGTCTTTTTTGGGATTTTCCTGTCGATTCTGGCCATCGGAATTGAAGCCCTCATCGAGTCTTACAAGAATGCACGAACATGAACTCTGGTTCACTGCGCTGTTGAACCAATACCTAGCCGGCCCTGCCAACGCAATGATTTCCCTCGTCGGGCAGCACGCCCACGACCCAGCCAAGCCCTGGTCCAACTACAACGCCATGTTGGTCATCATCGTGGCTTTCCTCCTGGTCCTACCCTGGATCATCCGCGCAGGCTTAAACCTCGCCAAGCCTGGCTACCTCCAGCAAATCGGCGAACTCCTGATCACCTTCATCAAGGGTCAGTCAGAAGAAGTCATCGGTCACGGCGGTGCCAAGTACGCCTTCTGGTTTACTACCTGCTTTATTTTCATCCTCTTTTCTAACCTGCTGGGGGTCATCCCTACATTTGAGAGCCCTACAATGTCCCCCGCCGTCCCGCTCGGCATTGCTGTGGCGACCTTCCTCTACTACAACGGTGCAGGTATCAAGGCTCAGGGCATCGTCGGCCACATCAAACACTTCATGGGACCCGTCTGGTGGCTCGCACCTTTCATGTTTGGTATCGAAATCATTTCGCACTTGATCCGCCCGGTAAGCCTCACGATTCGTCTATTTGCGAATATGCTCGCTGGCGAACAGGTCACCATTGCCTTTATGAATCTGATCCCTGTGGGTGCGCCCGCCATTCTGATGGGCCTCCACACCTTCGTCAGCTTCCTCCAGGCCTTCATTTTCATGATTCTCTCTATGGCATACGTCGGCATGGCCGTCGCCCACGAGGATCACTAAACCCGAGTTTGCCCAACAGTGTGAGCCCTGGACGTCCCAACGCACCAACGGCACCACCTCCTGTCAGGCCATTTCAACCAAGTCTAATAAAGGAGACTTTTCAACATGCGTAACAAAGCAATGATGATTCTTTTCTTGCTCGCTTTCGCCGCTCCCATCTTCGCTCAGGGTACTGCCCAGCCGATGGTCGGTGAAAAGGGCATCCTGCTCCCGGCTTTCGCCATGGCAATCGCCGCCGGTCTTTGCGGCCGCGGTCAAGGCCAGGCAATCGCCTCCGCCGCAGAAGGCATCGCTCGTAACCCCGGCGCAGCCGGCAAGATCCAGACCCTGCTCCTCATCGGTCTGGCCTTCATCGAGTCGCTCGCCCTCTTCACCTTCGTAAAGGTCGGCTAGTCATCTGGGCGGGAAGTATGCCACAACTCAAACTTAGCGGCATCTTTCCGCCCATCCCCACCCCCTTCAACCACACCGGCGACATCTATTTCGCCAAGATCCGCTCCAACGTCGAAAAGTGGAACATGACCACACTGGCTGGTTACGTTGTTTGCGGCTCCACTGGCGAATCCGTCTACCTTACCGAACCAGAGAAGCTCTATCTTTGGGAAGAAGTCGCCAAGTACACTCCCTCTACAAAGCTCCTCATCGCCGGCACTGGCGTTGAAAGCGTCCGCGAGACCGTTCACCTCACAAATAGCGCAGCAGATCTAGGCTACAAATGCGCCATGGTGCGCACGCCTCACTACTACAAGAATCTCCTCAACAACCTCCAAGCCCAGACGCTCTACTTCCGCTCCGTCGCCGACCAGTCGAAGATCCCGCTCATGATCTACAACTGGCCCCAATCCACTGGCCTCGACATCTCGGTAGACACAGTGGCCCTATTGAGCGAACACCCTAACATCATTGCGATCAAAGAGTCGAGCGGCAATATGGACAAAGTCCATGCCCTCCTCAAGGCAGTTAAGCCGGGCTTCCAGGTTCTGAACGGCAGCGCCCCTAACCTCGCAGCCAGTCTTCGTGCGGGCGCAGTCGGTGCCGTCCTGGCTTACGCAAGCGCCGCTCCTTTCTCTTGTCTCACCATTGCGGAAGCCATTCTCAAGCGCGAGTACGATGCCGCCGAAGACTGGCAATGCCGTATCACCGAAGCAGCCACACTCGTTACCGTCAAATACGGAATCCCTGGACTCAAATACGCCATGGATTTCAACGGTTATTACGGCGGTCCGCCCCGCTTGCCGCTGATCCCAGTCTCACGCCCGGCTCAACTCGAAATCGAAACTGCATTCCACAATCTGAGAGGTTAACCAACATGTCCTTCGATCTCACCGCCACCGAACAACGAGTCCTCGGCGCATTGATTGAAAAGGAGATGGCGACGCCTGAATACTACCCACTTTCACTCAATGCGCTAGTGAACGCCTGCAATCAGAAGAACAACCGGGAACCTGTGATGCACCTGGTCGAAGCCGACGTTCTCAATTCGATAGAAGTCATGCGTCACAAGGGTATCGCCTTTGAGCACTCCGGCCGCGAACACCGTGTCCCAAAGTATTCACAAGGCCTCGGGCAAAGGCTCAACCTCGGCAATAAAGACCTTGCGGTCCTCTCCGTTCTTCTTTGCCGCGGCCCTCAAACTCCAGGCGAGCTACGCGGACGAACCCAATCCCTCTTCCCCTTCGAAGACATCGATACTGTGCTGTCGACCCTCAGCCGCCTTGCGGGCAAAGACGAAGCATTAGTTCAGGAACTCCCCAAAGCGCCCGGCACAAAAGAAGCCCGTTGGACGCATCTGTTCGGCGACATTATTCCCGAATTCTCCTTCCCGGAACCCTCAGCTGCCAAGTCGGTCGCACCCAACCGCATCGACGAACTGGAAGCCCGCGTCAAAGCGCTCGAAGATTTCGTAGAGAGCCTCAAGTCTCAACTCGGAATTTAGAATTCTCAGTGCGGATCTTTCGCAACCACGTGAACAGCATCCACCCCTGCAGGGATCCGAAGGCTGAGGTTGATTACACCTGCCATGTCGGGAACAAAGGTAAATTGTACGGGGCTCCAAAGTCCACCCGTCGCCGCTTCCTCGCTCTGCTCTGCCTCTGCCAGCGTCTTTGCCTGTGCATCCGTGAGTTTTTAATAAATGGCAGGCTCTTCAGCTTGAGCCCGCGCGGTCAGTTTCACGGAATGCTTTCCCCCTGATTTCAGATCGGGTCCCTTTGATTTATGTTCATCAACGAACCTCTTTCAACACCAGGATCAGCCTTTGTGTCTTCGAATTTAGTACTCCACCTTCACTTGCACCGTTCCTACCTTCGGGCTCGTCTTCACGATAAGCACATGATCGCCCTCCACCATTGGCCTTATCGTTTTCTTGATTTGCTCCCATTGGCCACCTCGATCCGGCATCAATCGATCTTTCGATATCAGAGCGACTGCCCCGCCCGGATTCGATTTCACTTCCAACTCAATCTCAATCGGTTGATCGCTGTTGGCACCCAAGCCAGCACGAGCAAGGATGAGCAAGTCGCGAGGATATAGACCCGCAACAGGCACTGCACAAATACCACGGCCGTCCGCCTTAACGTCCAGATTCGCCTCAAAGTATCTTGGTTCTTCTGAGGGGCCCATAAACATGTAGGCCCCAAACAGCATAAACCAGCCGAGGAACAAGATTTGGCCCGCATTCCACTTTATCGTCCATCGATTTTTCCGCGCGCCAACCGCATAGACGATCATCGAAACGATCAAAACGGCAACAGCCAGCGTCACATATATCAGGGTCTGTTTAGTTTCCATAGTCGATCCCTATTATCATAGAGAGGGATTGTGGCGAAAGACTATGTTGAATTACGCGACGACGCTTTCTATCTGGTGGATAGTCGGCTGCCGCTCTACCTGCTAGTCACCGAGTACGAAAACGGCGCGTCTCCTGAAGAAATCCACTTCAGCTTTCCCACCTTAACGCTCGAACAAATCCATGGCGCCGTCGCTTTTTACTTGGGCAACCGCCAGATCATTGAAGACGGTTCCTGGCAGACCCGCAAGGCATGGCAAGACTTCCGCACCGCCAACCCCGCTCCGTCCAAGCTCGACCTGATGCTCGAAGACTACCGCCAACAGGCAACCCGTAAACCCTAGATGCTCCGCCTCCTCGCCGACAGCAATCTCAATCATCACCTGCTCACGGCCTGCCGCCGGAGAGCGAAAACCATCGATTTCCTTAGCGCAACCAAGGCTCGAATTGAAAAGCTTTCCCACACCGATCTACTCAAATACGCCGCCGAAGAAGATCGCATTCTAGTCACTCACGACATCGATATCCTGCCCGCTAAGTTCACTAACTATCTTGGGTCTGGCGCTCTGAGCCCAGGCGTCTTTCTCCTCCATCCGCAAACCCCAATCGCTGATGCCACTTCGTGGCTTGAACTCGCCTCCTTCGCCGCAGACCATACCGACTGGCAGGATCAAATCCTAGAGATCCCTTTCCTGCGCCTTATCTCACTTCCCTCGCCACCACCTTCACCACTCCCACTCCTTCCGGAATCTCCAGCACTACTCGATAGCTCCCATTCCGGCGAGCCTCAAACTCCACTTGTAATATCCCCCCGCTAACGGCCCGCTTCACTTCTAGCTCCTCTCCATCCGGACTCTTTACCGCAACCTTTTCGATCACCGGAGTGATTTCAATCATGTGCCCGATCTCGGCATCCTCAACCGGAAAGTTAAGCTCTTTGATACCCGGGCCGACAGCTCCAGTCGCGAATTCATGCACAACGCCACTGGCAAAAATCAGTCGCCCTAAGATCGCTAGCAAAACAAACCCAATTGGCAATAATCCGATCGCAAACGCGCAGGTCCGGTAACTTCGGTTCTGCGTCTTCAACCACAACACCCAGAAGCCCATGAATAAGGCAGCGCTGAGACCACCTCCAACCAGCAACCGAAATCCGTCCATAAAATCCATGGCCTAATTTCACCTCAGTCGTCCACACTCACATGTACTAAGTTGACAGGCTTCGCTACCTACCGCTTCAGTATCACCCCCTCGACATTACCGCTTTCGAGATGTCGTTGTACAACACAAACACGACCATCATCAACAGAAACGCCAGCCCAACTTGCAAAACGCGTTCTTTTAATTGCAGCGACAAGTCACGACGACGAACCATCTCTACCAATAAGACTAGGATGCCACCGCCATCGAGAACGGGAATGGGCAGTAGATTGAAGATCGCCAGATTCAAACTCACCATCGACATCAGCGAAACAAAATCTCCAACTCCTTCTTTGGCTGCTGCGGCAGCCATACGCGCAATCCCCACCGGGCCTTCAAACTGCTTCGGAGACAACCGCATCTGAACGACACCCTTCAAGTAGTCGATGATCATCGTCGCCCCGCGCATGTTGTAGTTGATACTTTGCTGGAAAGCCTCCACGGGTCCGAGCGCTACCACTACATACTTTGGCTCCAATTGAATCCCGATCATCCAGCGCTTCTCAGCATCATTGAACTTGGGCTGCACCGCCACCTTGTTGCGAACATGTTTGCGCTCATAGATAAGATCCACGCCCTTGCCGTTGCTTTCCTTGACGATCTCCACCAGTTTGGTCAAACTGCGAACTGGAATATTATTAACGCTGATCACAACGTCGCCAGGCATCAAGCCAACTCGTTCAGCGTCGAAGCCCTTCAGGATGTATTTGATGCGGATCTCGCTCTGCTCGCGCCATCCGACATAACCGACCTGAGTCTTTTCATCTTCCTTGGGAGTTACGGTCAGCGGCATCGTCGCTTCATTACGCTTGACCTGAAAGGCGAAGGGTTTACCCGCCCCGGTCAGTTCTTTCACGATTACGTCTTCCCAAGTCGGATTCTTCTTTCCGTCAAATTCGACAATCGTGTCACCCTCGGCCACCCCAGCAAGTGCAGCAGGCGAGCCTTTTTCCACATGCCCCACAATGGCCGGCCCATTCGCATTCGTCACCTTTGGAAACTGGTACATGAAGAGGCCTGTCAACAGTCCAACCGCGAGCAGAATGTTCATCGCGGGTCCGGCAGCGATGATAAATAAACGCTGAGAGCGAGTCTTGTTCATGAAGCTCCGCGGGTCTGGGTTCGTGCCAGGGTCGACAGACATATCGTCCTGCCCCAACATTTTCACGTAACCGCCAAAAAGAATGGCAGAAAATCGGAAGTCCGTTTCGCCGATCTTGAACCCAAACAATCTTGGCCCAAAACCTAGAGAAAACTGCTCCACTTTCACGTCGCAGAGCAGGGCCGCCCAGTAATGACCCAGCTCGTGAATGATGATCATCACGCCCAAGAGGATGAGCAGCCAAAAAACACTATTTAGGAATTCCATGTTCTGTATCCAGTGTATGAGATGCGCCCCGACCGAAAAAAGTTCTTGATTGTATTATTGTACTAGTCTACTATCACAGCAGAACGCTGTGATTTTCCGACTCAATCCCAATTCCGGTGTGCCCATCTACCTCCAGATCATGGAGCAGATCAAGCACGCTGTCGAAAATGGAGTGCTCCGTCCCGGCGACCAACTCCCCGCCATGCGCAAGCTTGCCGAAACGATGGTGCTGAATCCCAACACCGTCGCCAAGGCCTATCGTGAACTCGAACACGAAGGCCTGATCGAACTCCGCCAGGGAGCCGGCGCTTTCATCAGCGATAACATCAACACAAAGGCGCTCACCGATCGTATGCAAACCGCCAGACCGATCGTCGACAAGGCCGTCGAGCGCTTACTAGCGCTCGCCCTGAGCGAAGAAGAAATCAAACGCCTGATCGACGCCTCAATCGCAGAAAGGCCCCCCAAATGAGACCCATCTACGCTATCGAAACTGTGGATCTCAAGAAATCTTAGAAGGACGTCGAGGTCCTCCGGGGCATGAGCCTCCAGGTACCGCCGGGTACGCGAAGGTATTGCCCGCGCCAAAAGCGAGCCTTACGCCCACCTCGCCATACGCAACATGCTCCGTGGCGAACCAGGCGAATCGATCGAACTGCTTCTCGAGGATGAGAGCGGCAGATGGATAACAAGATCGTCGAGATCATTTTCAATGCCGACATTGAGGAAGCAAACTAGAGCCTCCCGCAGACGTTAAAGCGTTCATCGCGAAAGAGCAAAAGACGAACTGATCAACTCTTGCGCCACCGCGCGAGATTGACGATCAACTTCAAGCAAAGCGGCCACTGTGGCTGGATGCGTGACGGGAACCCGTTCCAGCGTCTCAGCCACAGTGGCCGCAATCGCGAGATAAGGAATCTCACCCTTCAGGAAAGCCCCCACGGCCACTTCATCCGCCGCATTCAAGGTACAACCGGCACTGCCCCCAGCCCGAATCGCCTGATACGACAAACCCAGCAAAGGAAATTTCTCCCAGTCTGGAGGGTGAAAATCCCAACTGTGCACTTCATCCCACTTCAGCTTGGGAACTGGTGCATCGGCACGTTCAGGGTAAGTAAGCGCATATTGAATCGGCATCCGCATGTCGGTTGCGCAAACCTGCGTGATCACACTTCCGTCATTAAATTCCACCATCGCATGCACCTTCGATTGTGGATGGACCACCACTTCAACCTCGTCTGCCGTGAAGTCAAACAACCAACAGGCCTCGATCACTTCAAAGCCCTTGTTCATCAGCGTCGACGAATCCACAGTGATGCGCGGCCCCATCTTCCAGGTCGGGTGATTGAGCGCCTGCGCTGGAGTCACCGTCTTCAACTCCTCGTATGGCGTTTTCCGGAAAGGACCACCAGATGCTGTAAGGATCAGTTTCACCGCCTCGTTGCGCTTCCCTGCCCTCAGACACTGATGCGCCCCATTGTGTTCGCTATCAACAGGCAGTAGCTCTGTGCCCACTGCACGAGTAGCAGCCATTACAAGTTCCCCACCCGACACCAACACTTCCTTGTTGGCAAGGCCAATGCGTTTGCCCAGTTTGACGGCCTCATAGGTGGCTTCTAGTCCCGCAACTCCGACGATGGCGGACAAGACAAACTCGACTTCCGGCGCGGTCGCCGCCAGCACCCGCGCCTCAGCCCCAAACTCCAGCTGTGGCCATTCACTCTTAGCCAAACCCAATCCACGAAGTTCCCCAAACAAGCGCTCTCGCCCACCTTCATCGGCCACCACCGCCAGCTTCGGCCGGAACTCAACAATCTGCTGGGCAAGCAACTTTACATTGCCGCCAGCCACAAGCGAATGAATCCCGTAACGGCCCTTCCACCGCCTTACCACATCCAGGGTATTGACACCAATCGAGCCCGTAGAACCCAAAACACTCAGCATTTGCATCGCAAATCAATGCTAGCGCGTTAGTTCCAGATCAGCTCTACAATGTTGATTTCGTTGTCGCTCTCGGCTGCCCGGGCATGCACCGTTTCCCCGCGCAAGGATACCTTTCTCTACCGCGCGCTGCTACACAGTCACTGAATCACTATCCGGCACTCCCTCGAGCAATTCTTCGACAAATTTGCCACCAGTAGAAGCGGGTTACGTCTTTTTGAAAGGTAACCACTTAACGCCTAGCGCCCGCGCATCCGGTTGATATCGCGCCTGTCGCGCTTGGTAGGCCTGTGCGCATCCATCTCATGCATCGCCTTGCGTTCCCCGGCCACCTGCACCCTCTTCGCCTTGCTCTCTTCACTTTCGACGTACATCGTTTGCGCCACCGAACCCGGCCCACGATTCTCGCTCACAACAAGGACTTCGATCTCAAACACAAACCCATCGTGTCGAACCACCACCTTGTCCCCAACCCTCACTTCGCGGGAAGCCTTGGCCGTCTGGCCATTGCACTCGATTCGGCCCATGTCGCAGGAATCTCCAGCGAGTGCACGAGTCTTGAAAAAGCGCGCGGCCCAAAGCCACTTGTCCATGCGGACGCGGTTCACCATAATTCAGATTACTTGGATTTTGTAGGAGACGAAGAAGAGAAGGAAAGCAGACCCAAAGGGCGCCGGGGAGCTAAAGTTGCTTCAGGGGTCTTTCTGAGGTTAGTCTCGCTTTGGTGGGAGTTGTGAGCTCCCCGGCTTGATTCCAATAGTAGAATACTCTTTTTGGAATTGCAAGAGTTTTCTACAGAAAATAATAGATGAGTACTTCTTTAGTTTTCTTTGCCCTTCACTTCGACACCCACCATTCCTTCTAACACCTTGATAGTAGAGCAGATATCCTCTTCACCGTGTCCCATGGCAATTGCCGCCTGAAACATTTGGCGAGTCAAAGAGGTGAGTGGTAATGGTACTCCGAGCTCCGCAGACGACTCCAGCATCAGCCCAATATCCTTGTGCATCCACTTTACGGAAAAGTTTGTTGAGAAGTCCCGGCGGAAAACATAAGGAGCTTTGAAAGAAATTAAGCCAGACTTCGCAGCGGAATTATCCAGGATGTCGAGCATCAGTTCTGGATCCACTCCAGCCTTCGTCGAAAGTACCAATCCCTCATTGAAGGCATTGAGCAAATTCGACAAAACCAGGTTTTGAGTCAATTTGGCGTGCAACCCCAGACCGGGGCCACCGCAGTAGTACAACTTCTTGCCCATCGGTTCAAAATACGGCTTTACTCGTTCGAACACTTCCTTGTCACCGCCAACCATAAAGGTCAGGTTGCCGGATTCAGCTCCTGGGCGCGATCCGGTGCAGGGTGCATCGAGGAAGTGAACGCCTTTTGCCTTGCAAGCCTCACTGAGCTTTCGCGAGTCCGATGGTGAAATTGTGGACGCATCCACAATCACCGTTCCGGGCTTGGCCCCTTCGAGCAACTGGTGGCACAGATCGCTACTCATGTCAGAGTCGCCAACGCAGTAGAAAATACAATCTGCGTTCGCAGCCACTTCGGCAGGCGTCGCATAAGCCTTGCCGCCCTTCTCTGAGGCCAGCTTTTCAGCCTTGCCCGCAGAGTGCGACCAAATCGCCACGTTGTGGCCAGCGTCAATCAAATTGCGGGCCATGGGATAACCCATAATGCCCAAACCGAGAAAACCGAGATTCGCCATGGTCCTTCGATTGTATTCCGCCTTAGGCGACAGTCGAAAGGTGGTTCTTCGCAAAAAGTCGCAAAACAAGCAGATCCGAGGGTTGAAAGGAAGTCATCGGCACGTTCGTAGCTTCGGTTTCTTCGATCACAATGTGCCTGCGGATCAACGTGCGCAGCTCCTCCACCGTGACCCCGAGTTGCTGGGCGACCTCGGCTTCCGAGTATTGGGCTTTGTTGATAACAGGATTGAGATGCATAGAACTAGCCTGATTGTAGAGACAACAGGCTACCAATCGGTATCGGGATCTACCTTAATCAGCCCAATTTGTCACCTCAGTACTACTAGCGACCCACGTAACGAGAGTAGAGACTCCGGGCAATCCCGATGTCTTGTGTGCCCTTGATGATTGCCCGCCCATCCGGGAAAATCGTGAGTTCAAACTGCTCATTCGGCGAGAACCGGAGCGCAAATTCATTTCTCCGCAGCGTCCCCAAGCCCGTCAACTGTAGTTCTAAGGCCTCCAGATCGAGAGCAGCCCTACGCTCATGGATCTGCACCGCGTTCCGGCCACACAAACTGATCGGGGCTCTCACTCGCCCGTCGAGGGAATCAAAATGCCGTCCCTGACAACACGGGCAATCCGGGTCGATCGAAATTTTTACCTGTCTGGTTGTGAAGTCCCAGCTATCGAAAGTCGCTAGTTGCAGCGGCAAGCTCTCCGCTCCACTCACTAGCAACTTGGTCGCCAGAGCCGACTGCCACGCTGCTACCAGACTGGTGATGGTGTTCAGCACTCCCGCCGTCTCACAAGTCGGCTGTGCGCCCGTTGGCGCTTCAGGATAGAGACACCGCAAACAAGGCCCAATCCCCGGCAACACTGGAAACGTAAGGCCATAACTCCCAACAGCCGCTCCGTAAATCCAGGGCACTCCACGCTCCACCGCATAATCGTTTACCAAAAACCGCGTTTCAAAGTTATCTGTCGCATCGAGGATCAGATCCACATCTTCAAACAAATCTTCAATGTTGGCAGCGTTCACATCGACAGCCAGAGCCTCAACTCGCACCTCACTGTTAATCTTGGCGATCTGCCCTGCCGCCGCACCAGCTTTAGGACGTTGCTCTCGAGCATCATCTTCATCAAAAAGCCACTGCCGCTGAAGGTTCGACCACTCAATCACGTCACGATCGAGGATCTTTAGGCGGCCAACTCCAGCACGTGCCAGCGCTGCTGCTTGAAACGTACCAAGCGCTCCGCAACCCAAAATCGCAACATGCGCATCTAAAAGACGCCGCTGCCCTTCCGCGCCAAACGGCGCAAAACGAATCTGCCTCGAATACCTGTCCGTTGGCAACACTAAGCCTATGTTAACAATCACTATGTTTGCGGTTGCTAAGATCAACAGAGGTGTTATTGCGGACTCAGCGGGTACTCATGGGACTTCTGGTAGCGGTTGTCGCTCTCTCACAACCCTATGAGGGGAGCAAAATTGCATCCATCACCTTCTCTCCAGATTCGCAGCCGATCCCCGATGGTGAACTCCGCCAGATCCTGCCGCTGAAGCCGGGCGATACGTTCTCAGGCTTACGATTGAGAGAAGCCATGGCAGACTTGTATCGTACTGGCCGCTACTCCAATTTGAGTGTAGAAGCCACTTCTAGCCCCGCCGGCCTGGCCCTGACCTTTATTACCGAAAACCACGAATTCAATGGCAACGTAGATGTGGTCGGCACACCTGGGTCAGTTGCCAAGGGCGGATTGATCAATGCCGCAAAACTCCCGCTCGGTAGCCAATTCGACGCAAGTCAGCTCAATCAGTCAGTAGAAGCAATGGAAGCAGATCTGCGAGTCGAAGGATTCTACGAGAGCAGAGTGCGCTACGAAGTAACCAGAGATACTGCGCACCAACAGGCAAATATCCGATTCTTCATCGATCCAGGCCCCAGGGCTCGCTTCGCTTCTCCCATATTTAAGGGAAATCTGCTTCTCAAACAAGATCAGCTCATCAAAGCCACTCACTGGAAACGCATCTGGAGCCACCTCGGCTGGCGCTTCGTTACAGAGCAACGAGTTCAGAGCGGTATTCGCGGCATGCTCCAGAGCTACAGGAAGCGAGAACACCTAATGGCAACAGTACAACTCGAACGCCTGGACTATCAGCCCAAAGAAAAAGTCGCCATCCCAAGCCTAAAGATTGAGGCAGGCCCAAAGGTTGAGGTGCGCGCCATCGGCGTAAAGATCAGCAAGGCCACACTTCGCAAGTTGGTACCGATCTACGAGGAGCAGAGCGTCGACAAAGATCTACTAATCGAAGGGGATCGCAAGGTCAGCGCATATTTGCGCGGCAAAGGATTTTTCGATGCCAAGGTCACCTACGAGGTGGAACAGGACGACCAGCCTGTAGACGAAATCAATCCAAAGAAAGACGCCTACATCGACTACAACGTCGAGCCCGGACAGCGCTTCAAAGTCGCAGCCCTGCTTCTCAAAGGCAATAGATACTTTGACCGAACGACATTGATGGAAAGAATCGCCATCCGCCCCGCCACCATCCTCCGCTACCGGCAGGGCCGTTATAGCGACGAATTGTTGGCAGGTGACCGGGCGGCCATAGAAGCGCTATATCGCAGCAATGGCTTTCTCAATGTGAAGGTCACCAGCGATGTGACACGGCAACATAAAGGACAAGCTAGTCTTGTTGCAATCTCAATCAATATCGAAGAAGGCACTCAAACAAGGGTGGAGTCGGTTCGCCTTGAAGGCATTGCCGAGAGCGATCAGGACGTGATCCAGGGCTATGTAGGAGTAGTGGCCGGTCAGCCCTATTCGACGTTAACGATTAACTCAGACCGAAACAGAATCCTGAATCTGCTCTATCAGACCGGTTATTCAGAGGCGGCACTCGACGTCAGGGTGGAGCGAGGCATAACCCCAGATCAGATGCAGCTTATATATGTCGTCCAAAGCGGTAAGCAGCATTTCGTTCGCAAAGTCGTGGTCACTGGCCTCAAGAACACCAACAACTCTATTGTCGACAAACGGATCCGGTTAAAGCCCGGCGACCCGCTTAGCAACAACGAAGTCTTCGCATCACAGCGCCGCCTTTACGATCTCGGAATCTTTGCCAAAGTCGACACTGCGCAACAGAACCCAGAGGGACAAGAGATCTCAAAGATCATCCTATTCAATCTTGAAGAAGCCTCGAAAATAAGCTTTAGTGGTGGTCTTGGAGCCGAAATTGCCCGCATCGGCGGCGGGGTCACCAGCTTCGACTCTCCTGCTGGAGGAGCAGGCTTTTCCCCTCGAATCAGCCTCGGCGTAAACCGAACTAACTTCCTCGGCCTTGGGCACACCATCGGAGCTCAAACCCGTCTCTCCAACATTCAGAGACGAGTGTTGCTCAGCTACCTCGCACCTCAGTTTCGCGATAGCGACCACTTCAGCCTTACCGCAACCACGATCTATGACGACGCACGCAACGTCCGAACCTTCAACTCGAAACGTCTCGAAGGAAGTCTGCAGCTAGCACAGAGACTCGACCTCGCCAACTCTGTGCAATATCGATTCACCTACCGGCGCGTCACGATCGACCCGAATACGATCAAGGTAGACCCTGCACTCATCCCTTTGTTGGCTCAGCCCGTCCGCGTCGGCAGCTTCTCCTCAACCTTTATTCAGGACCGGCGAGACGACCCCGTAGATGCTAAGCGCGGCCGGTACACCACGGTCGACTTCGGTGTCGCCAGCAGCGCCTTCGCCTCCTCAGCAAACTTCCTCCGTCTCCTCACCCGTAACTCCACCTATTACAAGATCGGGAAAGACCTTGTCTTCGCCCGAAGCATCAACATTGGAATTCTGGCACCCTACAGAAGCGCTGGCCTTAGTTCACAAACCGACGTTCCTCTGCCCGAACGCTTCTTCGGCGGTGGTGCTTATTCACATAGAGGCTTTCCGGAAAATCAGGCTGGCCCACGAGACTTGAAGACCGGATTTCCCATTGGCGGCAAGGCCCTGCTAGTTAACAATCTTGAGTTACGTTTCCCCCTCATCGGGGACAATCTGGGAGGAGTTTTCTTCCACGATGCCGGCAACGTCTACAGTGACCTCAAGCGCATCAATCTCAAATGGAAGCAGGATGGCTTAACGGATTTCGACTACATGATTCATTCCTTCGGCTTTGGCGTGCGCTACCGCACGCCCATCGGCCCGGTCCGAATCGATCTTGCTTTAACCCCAAATTCGCCGCGCTTTAATGGCTTCCAAGGCAGCCGCGAGGACCTACTCTTCGGCCGTGGCCGCGCGGCCCAATTGCGAGTTAATCAATTTCAGTTCCATATCTCTCTTGGGCAGGCATTCTAATGATCCAGATACTCCTGCTCTTATTTCTGACGGGCGGCGAAGTCCTCGACCGGCTGGCACTCAGTGTAGGCGACGAAATCATCACAGAGCAGCAGTTGCTTCTCCATCTGCGCACCGCTGCGCTATTGAACGGCGAGCCATCCAAAGAAACTCCTGCCGACAAGCGAAGGGCAGCCCAGAAACTGATTGAATTGGCACTCATCCGTATCGAGATGCAAACCAACCGCTACCCGCTGCCTGACGACGCCCAGCTGAAAACCGCCCTTGAGGCAATAAAGAAACAACGCTTCGGTGGCGACGATGTCAGCTACAAAAAAGCTCTTGCTCAGACCAAAGTAAGCGAGGGGGAATTACTGGATTCATTGAAATGGCAATTGGCCATTCTCAGCTTCATCGACTTTCGCTTCCGGCCAGGCGTTCAGATCCCAGAGGAAGAAATCCGCGATTACTTCCAATACGATTACCCAAAAGAATTTGCCGGGCGCACCAAAGAGCTCTACAACCAGGCGCGACCCGAGATTCTCGAGTTACTCACCCAACAACGAATTGACAACCTGCTTGATCGATGGCTCAACCAAACCGAAGCTACCACTAGAGTGCGCTGGGTCGAAGCAGTATTTGCAGGAGGGCAACGTTGAGACGCCGAACCAAATTCGCCCTTTGGGTGCTCGGCTTAATAGTCTTGCTGGCAGGTGGGCTGAGCTGGTTCTTGAGCTCTGGATACAT
>JBKJUN010000162.1:0-2612 GCA_046590555.1 Bryobacter sp.
CGAAGCCATCGCTGTTAACCTCGGCACCTACCGGGAACTGAACCAACGCGTTCCTCCCCCTCAGGATATTTCCCACCACCTCGGAAACCCCGATTTTCGCGATTTGCTATTCGCGTATGTCGAAGTAGTCGTACCTCAAGACCTTATCGCCGCCTAGCTTCCCGCAACTCTCTACCACTCGATCCGCTCGACCCGGCTCACAAGGTCGAAGTGGCGATCACGACTGAGTATCGGCAATTGATGCGGACGTGCCAGGGCGGCAATCCAAACGTCGTTCGCCGGAATTGGTCTCCCCACGCGCTTCAACTCTTCGCGCACTACCGAGTAATGCTGCGTCGTAAGTATGTCGACAGCAAGCACCATGCAACTAACAATCAATTCGTCCAACCACTTTTCATACTTGGCTCGATTTCGCGATTGACGGACGCCGTATCTATATTCGCCGAGGGCAATCACTGGCAGCGCCACAGTTTTAGCGATCGAGAGAACGGGCTTCTATCTCATTGTCGCCATCGGCCATCGCCGACAGCGCGTTTGTATCGACAATCAATCCAGGTCCTAAGCTTCAAGTTGACCAAACTCCTCATCGATGATTTTGTTGATGCGAGCAGTCTTTCTTGTTGGTCCACTCCTCAGGACTTCGAAATGATATTGCTAAAAAGCGAACAGATAGCTGGAAACTGCATTCGCATTCCTGCGCACCGCCTCACTTCCCATCCCTGCGCACAGCCCCACCCCCTCCCAGCCCCGTGCGTAAGCGCGGGGATTCCAAGACTTCGCTCCCCACCAAAGATTCTATCCCTCGGTACCTCACCCTGGATCACCTTTCTCAGCGGGCGGTAGCCCAAGGTGAAACCTCGGTTAAATTGGGGCCACTTCACATTCTTGCGCAGAGCCATTTTTTCAGGCCTGCCCAGGATTCCTGTTGAACCGTTCGAACATCATGCCCAATCAGATACTTGGCAAGTTGTCTCGGCAACTGCTCATCAAGAAGAACTTGCACTGGAACTCATAGCTTCGTGTGCATTCCATGGTTTCTTTCGATGTAATCGAAAAGATTTCGGAGAGGAACTCGGGTACCAGTGAATACTGGAGTTCCCCCCAGAATCTCAGGATCTGAGCAAACTACTGAAACAGTGTTTGGCATGTCCACCTCAATTCTGACTCTAGCGTGCCTGCAACCTCAAGCCCGCCCGGCAAACTCCCCGGTCTCCGTCGCCACCTTCACCTTCTCACCCTGCTTGATAAACAGCGGAACCTTGATATCCAGCCCCGTCTCAAGCTTTGCCGGCTTGGTCACACTCCCACTCGACGTATCGCCCTTCACGCCCGGCTCCGTATAAGCCACCACCAACTCCACAAACATCGGCAACTCAATCCCGATCGGATTCCCCTCATACTTCTGCAACTCAATCACTGTGCCATCCACCAGATAACCCAGTGCATCCCCCATCGTCTCGGTAGACAGCGTCAGGGTCTCAAAACTCTCTTGATCCAGAAAGTGCGAACCCTCGCCATCGCTATACAGATACGATGCCGAAATCACTGACAAATCCGGTTCCTTAAACTTGTCCCCGGCCTTGAACGTTTTCTCAAAAACCGCACGAGTCAGTAGGTTCCTCACCTTGAGCCGCACCAGCGTCTGCCCGCCCCGGGCCGTCGGCGTACTCACATCCGCTTCGAGACAAACAAACGGAACATTCTCGTGCTCAAACAAAGTCCTGCGTTTAACGCTAATTGCATCAATCAAGGCTGCCATAAATCCCTTTAAGTATAGGGCAGCACCACCTCAACTGACCCCAGCGGCAGAGCCACCCCATTCACCAGCACCTCCACCCGATGTACTCCCGCATAATGCTTCCGTGTCGTCATCTCCCGAAACGACAAGCTCGCCCGCAACCTCACAACCCTTTTAGCCGCCAGCTTCACAGACGTGATCTTGAATACCTTGGCCGCCGTCCCCCCATTCGCCTTCACATAGTGAACCGCATAATCCACCAGCAGCATCTGCTCCTGCTTCGCCCCACTCACCAGCTCAAAAGAAAACCGCAGCTTCCCCCCAATCTCCACCCGCTCCGGCTCAAACAAAACATTGGCAACCCGTAGCATGGGCACCTCCCCAAATCCCAAAATTGCAAGCGCCCCAGGATGCCCCTGCTTCACCAGACTCCGCAGCGCATGACGCACAACCCACATCCGCTCAGTCTTCTTGGCCCAACGACGGCAAACCGCAACAGCGACTTCCGGATGATCCTTCGCAATATCATTCACGTTATTGGCGACAGACCGCCGCACATAAAGCTCCGGGTCATCCTTGAGCAACTCAAGCAACGCAAGCACCGGCGCAGGATCCCGCTCAAACTCCCGCAACCGCGAAGCCCACGGCAAGCGCGGCCGCGATCCTTCAGAAACGAGCCGCCGCACATGCACATTCCCGTCACGAGCCCACTCCACAAACCGCGCATGAGTAGCCGCTGGATATTTCTCAAAAAACACACGCACCCCAAACTCAGAACTAAACCGTTTGGTCAACTCATAAAGCGCAAGCATCGATTCTTCAAAATGTTCAAGACCAAACTTCGACACAAGCAACACATGAGGCAAGAATCGAA
>JBKJUN010000220.1:0-2831 GCA_046590555.1 Bryobacter sp.
CCACGCGCACTTATTTCGAACGCCTTGCCACCGTCTCGACCCCTGAAGAGCGAGAACGCTACAACGGCCTGCTCAACCCCGACAAGACCGACATGATCCAGAAGTACATGTCCACAAATGAGCCCCGTCACAACTCGATGCTGCGCACTTCGATCTCGCCCAACATCATCAAGGCCGGCTACCGCTCGAACGTGATCCCGTCAGAAGCGGAAGCCACCCTCGACATCCGCGTCCTGCCTGATGAAGATTTGCCCCGCTTTCTGGAAATGCTCAAAGGTGTAGTCAACGATCCTGCAATCAAGATCGTTCGTGACTCACGCTCTTTGCGTCCGGGGGCTGCCCCATCCCGACTTGACAACGAAGCTTTCAAGACGATCGAAGCCGTGGCCAAGAAACACTACCCCGGTGTCCCCACGCTGCCCACGATGTCAACCGGCGCGACCGACATGTCCTTCCTGCGAGCCAAGGGTATGCAGTGCTACGGCATCGGGCCGATGATCGATTCCGAGGAAGGCCCCAAGGGCTTTGGAGCCCACTCCGACCAGGAACGCATTCTCGAATCTTCGCTCTACACCTTCGTCAAATTCCACTACGACCTGGTGGAAGAAATGGCTCGCGCCAAGTAAAAGCTAACCAAGCACAGTGCTGTAGGCACCTTCATCAAAGCCTACAACCAGCGTCTTGCCCGATCTGAAGGTTGGGGCGCGCAAGTTTCCTGTAGGCCCCAACACCACAGCCAGAACTTCTTCAATGGTTGCTTGCTTCATCTTGAAATGGAGCACCTTCTTGCCTTTGGCTACATACACTTCGTCCGCAGCCTTCAGCAGAGCTTCAGCGTCAGAGCGGCCCAGCGGCTTCTTCTTCGCGTCGAGCTGTTCACTCACCACTACATTGTTCTTCGCAAGAAACTCCTGCGTCTTTCCACAGCTCGTTCAGCCACGGCGATGATAGTTCCAATCAATCTTGCTCATGATTCCAGCATGGCAGAAGTGATATGCTCCCGATGATGTCTCCTAGCCTTCTTCTCTGCTTCCTCTTTGCCCAGACCCCGCCAGTCACCGTTGAGTATTCCAACGTTGGCGCCAAGATGGAGATGGACATTGTCCGTCCCAAAAACCAGACTGGCCCAGCGCCTGCCGTCCTGTTGATCCATGGAGGAGGCTTCCGCGCAGGCAAGCGCCAAAACTATCTCCAGCAAGCCAACCGCCTTGCAGAGCGCGGCTACGTCGCAGCAACTGCCAGCTATCGCCTGGCACCCCGCAACCAGTTTCCGTCTTCGGTAGAAGACGCTAAAGCAGCCGTAAGATTCCTGCGTGCCAATGCCTCAAAGTTTGGCATCGACCCTGAGCACATCGGTGCCTGGGGCGGCAGCGCTGGCGGCCATTTGGTTTTGATGCTTGGCCTCACCGGTGATGTAGCCGAGTTTGAAGGCACTGGCCCCAACCGCGAATTCTCAAGCAAGGTGCAAGCCGTCATCAACTACTACGGGCCCACAGACTTCACTCAGAGTTATTCAAAGAGTGTCGACGCGGCCGACGTGCTGCCTCTCTGGCTCGGCGGTCATCTCGATCAAAACCGCAAGATCCACCAGAAGGCCAGCCCGATCAACTGGGTCACGCCCAACGCTGCGCCAACCCTTTCACTCCACGGCACCAAAGACGCCTATGTCGCCTTCGAACACAGCGTGCAGTTGACTGAACGCCTGATCAATGCCGGCGTCGATGCCGAGCTTGAATCGTTCTCTGGAGCTGGCCACGGCTTTAAAGGGCCTGAT
This sequence comes from Bryobacter sp., assembly GCA_046590555.1. GTDB lineage: Bacteria > Acidobacteriota > Terriglobia > Bryobacterales > Bryobacteraceae > Bryobacter. The sequence continues at coordinate 1,775 of JBKJUN010000220.1, forward strand.
GCAGAACGTGCCGAAACCCTTGCAATTCAGTTCCTCGATCGATACCTTAAACCGACTACCCCGCAAACCCGGCTCCTGCTTTCTGACCACGGCATGCGAGGTGAAATCGTTTCGATGGATTGGCCCTCAGGCAAGATCTACTGGACGAAGAAGAACGGCCGCGGCCACGACGTGCAAAGCCTGCCCAACGGTCACGCTCTCTTCACCAACGCGCCCGAGAAGCGCGTCGTCGAGATCGACGAGAAGCAGCAGGAGGTCTGGAGCTATTCAACCGGCCTCGAACACCCCTTGAGTGCCCAGCGCCTCCCCAACGGCAACACTCTCATTGGGGACGCACGTCTCGGCAAGGTGATTGAAGTGACCCCTGACAAAAAAGAAGTCTGGAACTATTCGGCTCCAAACATAGGCAATATGCGCATGCGCAACAGCCGTCGCACTGCCGCCGGCACTACGCTGATCGCAGAAGAAGCCATCGCCAAGATCCTCGAAGTGGATCAATCCGGCAAGGTCATCTGGAGCTGGCAAGCCCCCAACGGCGAACAGCGCCGCTCCTACCAGGCAATTCGCTTGGCCAACGGCAACACCCTCATCAGTATCAGCGACCCCGGTGAGATTGTGGAAGTCAATCCCGCAGGCACCGTCGTCCGCTCGATCGCTGGCACCAAAATGGACCTTCAGTTCGGTTGGGCCTCCGGCATGACCATGCTGCCAAGCGGCAATTTGCTGATTGTCGACTACACCGGCCGCCGACTCGTCGAGGTAGACCCCAAGGGCAAGCTCGTCAACGAGATGCGCACCGGCGAACGAACTGTCGCCAGCGTCGATGTTGTGAAGTAACTAGGCCAGCAGCTTTTCGACCACGTGCCCGTGCACGTCGGTGAGCCTGAAATTACGTCCCTGTGAACGATAAGTAAGCTTGGTGTGATCAAAGCCAAGCAGGTGCATCAGCGTGGCATGAAGGTCATGCACGTGCACCTTGTCTTCGACAACATTGAAGCCAAGCTCATCGGTCTGCCCCATCACCAGGCCCGGCTTGATGCCGCCACCAGCCATCCAC
>JBKJUN010000272.1:0-4819 GCA_046590555.1 Bryobacter sp.
ACTCGCAAACTAATGATGAGGCAGGCAGCGAATCTCGAATACGCTATCGACATGAATCGTGTCAAGGCCAATCTCAAACGCGTCTATGATGCGGGCGTGAGACTGGTAACAGGCACCGACGCCGGTAATCCGCTAGTCTTTCATGGCCCGACGATCCAACAGGAACTCGACCTTTGGGTGGCCGCCGGAATTCCCGCAGATCGCGCCCTGATCGCAGCAACCAGGACGTCCGCCGAGTTGCTGGGGCAGGGAAGCCGCATTGGCACCATCGAAGTAGGCAAGGATGCCAACCTGCTGCTTGTAGACGGTGATCCTGTGAAGGACATCAAGAGTCTGAGTCGCATCTCTGCCGTGTTGCTGAAGGGCGAGCGAATTGGGCGCAGCGCACTTTTGAAGGATGAAGATGAATAAGAATCTTTGGGAGGCAGGAGATTTCTCGCGAATTGCACCTGCAGCCCAGATTGTCGGCGAACGGCTCTGCGATGCTGTGCCTGTTTATGCTGGAGACTGCGTGCTCGATATTGGATGTGGCACAGGCAATACCGCTCTGGCTGCTGCCCGACGCCGCGCAGTAGTAAGCGGGGCCGACCCCGTTGAAAAACTCCTCAATCGAGCCAAAGAAAGAAGCCTCTTTGAAGGCGTGGAGATTGACTATCATTTGGCGGGTGCAGAGGCTCTGCCCTTCGCCGACGCAAGCTTCGATGTTGCTCTCAGCACTTTTGGCATGATCTTTAGCGACGATGTCGAAGGTAGTGTTCGCGAAGCAGCCAGAGTGCTTCGGTCACAAGGTTGTCTGGCGCTAACCAGTTGGGCCAGCACAGGGATGAACTACCGGCTTTTTGAAATCTGTGGGCGCGCCAGGCCCGAGATTGCATCGATCCAGATCTCACGCAATTGGGGGACTGAATCCTTTGCTGTGGCCCAGTTATCGCGCCACTTCGCCAGTGTCCATATTGAAAAGCGCCCGTTCTATCCACGCGCCCTCAGCCCGGAACAGTGGCTTGCGGGCCAGAAACAATTTCTTGCTCCAGTGCTTTTGGCCTACGAAGGCAAAACTTCAGCCGAGGCCCTGGAACTGGATCGTGAATTTCTGGCCCTTGCCAATTTTCACAACCGAAGGCCCGCGCGCGGATTCTTTGCCGAGATCGATTATCTCGAGATCATCTGCCGCAAGGCCTAACTCTGCAGATACTTGATTGTCGTGAAAAACTGCACTACGAAACAAATTAAAACGAAGCCCGAAATGCCGAGTCCGGCAATATTCCAGTAGCGCTCTTGCCGTGGGTGAGAAAGCCGTGGATGACCGGCCAGGTAAGCAATTAAAAATCCACCGGCAAGCCCGCCAATGTGCGCCCAATTATCGGTATAGGGAATCATAAAGCTGATCAGCAAGGCCCAAACGGCAGTGCGGGTATAGGCAGACTTCACGTAGCTGCCGAAGCTGGATCGCTGATTTATCCCAAAGGCGATCATCGCGCCAATCAACCCGAAAATCCCCGCCGAAGCTCCGACACTGAGCGAAGGAGCAAAAATACTGGAAGCAAGAAATCCGGTGATCGAACTCCCAACGTAGATGACAAGCAGGCGTCCAGGGCCGAAGGATTCTTCGGCTTGCGCACCGAGATCGTAGAGCCCCCAGGAATTCATCGCGATGTGGATGATGCTGGCATGAAGAAAGCCGGCCGTAACCAATCGCCACCACTCACCATGAAAAATGTAGCTGGGCTCTTTGGCTCCGAAGAGGAAGAGCGTGCTGCCACTGAGATCAAAGAAACCACCGCCACGGGTATTCTGCTGGTTGAACAATGCCATCGCCAGATATAGAAACCCGTTCACCGCGAGGATGTAAACGATCAGTTGGCCGTTTTCCGGTAAAAGGCTGCCCAGCTTCCTGGCAGCATCAAGACTGGTCTTTGGCGCAGGCGCCAGCTCGAACTCGCAATACGGACAAACGCGGTCGGCACGGCTGATGAAAGCCCGGCAGTTCGGGCAAATTGGTCTAGACTCCACTATTTGATTGTAAAGTGGGGGGACTGGTATGAGTTGGAATCGCAATCAAATTGCTGAAATGATTCTTGAGCGCCTGCACACGGCTGCGCCCAGGGTCTCGCTGGAATTTCACTTTCCCCGCACGGTTAAGAGCTTTGTCGTGGACGATCTCCTGCCCGCAGAGGTTGCTTCCGCCATCGCCAACAGTTTTCCTCCCCTCGAAAAGATGGTGCTCAAGAGCCACCTTGGGGAACTTAAGTACGTTGGCGTTCAAATGAACGAATATGCTGGCATTCTCGAAGAAACGATTTTTGCCTTTCAGGATCTTAGAGTAGTGGCGACGGTGAGTCAGATCTGCCGGATTAACGGGCTCATCCCCGACGAACACCTCTACGCGGGTGGAATCAGCGCCATGGTGGAGGGCCACTTTCTCAATCCACATCTGGACAACTCGCACGACTTTGAGCGCAAGCGCTACCGTGCACTCAACCTCCTCTACTACGCCGCACCCGGCTGGCAATTGGATTATGGCGGCAATCTCGAATTGTGGGACAACGGCCCCAAAGGGCAACCAAGGACGATCGAAAGTCGATTTAACCGCTTGGCCGTCATGCAGACCGACAAAACATCCTGGCACGGTGTCAGCCCGGTTCGCCACAAGGGCACACGCTGCTGTGTCTCAAATTATTTTTTCACCCTCGATCCTGTCGATGGCCAGAAGGATTATCACGTGACCAGCTTCCGCGGGCGGCCAGAACAGAAGTTCAAAGACCTCTTGATGCAGGGTGATAATGCTTTGCGTCAGGCCGTAAAAGAAACCCTCGGTGAAACGATTTTCAAGAACAAACACGTCTATAAGAAGGAATAAGATTCAAGGGCGATCCCCACTGGGCCTCGCAATTGTGTAAATTAAGAGTTTTCATGTTGTCGACAAAACAATTCGCAGACTCCATTGTCGAAGTGGGCAAGTTGATGTACCAGAAGGGCTGGGTTGCAGCCAATGACGGTAACATCAGCGTCCGCTTGGATTCAGAGCGAATTCTCTGCACCCCTACGGGCGTCAGCAAGGGGATGATGCGTTCTGAAGACATGTTGATCGTCGATCTCGAGGGTCGCAAGCTCGAAGGCGAACGCGCCTGTACAACCGAGATTCAGATGCATTGCACTGTGTACAAACTTCGGCCTGACGTGAACGCTGTTGTCCACGCCCATCCTCCTGTTTCCACCGGCTTCGCTGTGGCGGGCAGGGCTTTAAACCTTGCCATTCTCCCTGAAGCTGTTGTCACCCTCGGTACCGTTCCTCTTGCCGATTATGGTTTGCCTGGAACTCCCGAATTAAGCCGCCAGCTTGAACCTTTTATTCCGAACCACGACGCTTTGTTGATGGCCAACCATGGAGTTGTTTGTTACGGTGAAACCCTCGAGAAGGCTTTCTTCAAGCTGGAGACTGTCGAACATCTTTCGCGTATTTCTCTGGTTGCCGAAATGCTTGGTGGCCCCCGGCTGCTGCCCCGCCGTGAAGTAGACCGCTTGATGGAAGCCCGTTCCCGCTACGGCATCCAGTTTCCTGCGGGGGCGCAGCCCGAAGCCCCGATTGCTGCTGAAGACATGATTGCGATGAAGCGCGAAGAGCGTTTTGAAATCACTCGCCAGGAACTGATGGGAATGCTGGACGAAGTGTTGCGAGCTCGCGGCGTACTGACCGATTAGGCCGGTTCCAGGTCGTCGTAGCGGCTATCCCCATCCCTGCCATTTCGCTTTCTTGTTTCGCGGAAAAAGATCACCAGCAAAGTCAGCCCACAAACTATTTTGACTCCCTCAAGTGTCGAATAAGCGTTGTGGAAAGCCTTCACCCGGTTTCTTAGTTCTGGCTCTTTGTCTGGTGCAACAAAGTCCAGGCTGCGGCCGTAGCCAACGATAGAAGGCGTGACCAGTAAGTGCATCCCGGTAGAGATCAGAACCATAAATAGAGAGATGCTCAGAATCAACTTTCCTTCTTTGGTGCCAAAGAGCAGGATTCCGAAGATCAACAGACCCAGCAGGATCTGTGTAAGCCCCCAGCCTTCAAACAGCGCCCTGTTGAACTCAGCGGCCTGATAGCGGGCGAGAACTCTCATTTTTTCTGCCCCAAGCACCTTGAAATAGGGGGCCAACTCTGCTGCCGGATTCAAGAGCAGTTCATTGACAAGTCGAAAGCTGAAGGCTGCGACGGCTGCCATAAACAGACTGGCCCCGATCCACATTCCCAGCAGAGTACAAATGAGTCGGCGGGTATTCATGAAAATACTTAGTGTATCGCGTGATAATGGGGCACATGCATGACTTAGCCAGAAATTGGAGCCGGCGCCAATGGTTTACCTCTGCTATCTCTGCGGCAGCTTTTGCCGCACCCGTTGCTTTGCCGCGCAAAGTTCGCGTTGCAGTGATCGGGCAGGATGGGCACTTGGCTGAAATCCTGAATCCTCTTCCGCAACTCCCAGACGTCGAAATTGTGGCCTGTTGCGATTACACAGATGCGGCACTGGCTTCGCTCGTCAAGAAGAATGGCTTAGAGAAAGCCAAGCCTTTTCTCGACCAGGAGAAAATGCTCGACGAGATCAAGCCGGGTGTGGTTGCTGTGGTGAACGATGACGGCGCACGCGCCAAAGCTGTGATTGCGACGCTCCAGCGAGGCATTCACTGTATCGCTGAGAAACCTCTGGCCATCACACGCCCCGATCTGCAGAAGATCAAGCGCATTGCCAAAGACTCCAAAGGCCGTCTTGGCATGCTCGTGCCGCTCCGTTATGCGGCGCCCTTCCGTGCCCTCAAGCAGGTTGTCGATTCCGGT
>JBKJUN010000344.1:0-7927 GCA_046590555.1 Bryobacter sp.
ATGGCAATTCCTTCACCGTGCTGCCTTCAACCACTCGCCCCAACGAGGAATTTTCAGTCTGCAGGAGGGGAACACTTGAGGTCACCTCGATCCGCTCGGCAGAGCTCGATACCTTCAAGGCCACATCAACAGCAATCACATCAGCCACGTTCAACGTAGCCTTAATTACCGCCGTTGAAAAGCCGTCGCGTGAAACCTCAAGCTGATACTCGCCAGGAGGCAGGAAGGGCAGCGTGTACACTCCACGCTCGCTGCTGGTGGTCTCACGGCGCTCTCCACTGGTCGTGCCTCGCGCATCAATCTTGGCTCCCGGAACGAGTGCCCCCGATGCATCTCTCACCGTTCCGTTAATCGTGCCGCTGGTCTGCCCGCACAGGGTTAATGCCCCGATCAACAGGCACGCGATCCAAAGTCCAAGTTGTCTCACAATTCCAAGTACCTTTTCAACAATTTAATGCCCGCCAATAGACATTCACTATCCCGTAGCTTTCTCATTGTATTTCGATAGGCATCATTCTGATAGCAATGACGCCCGATCATATTCGTGCCTGCAAGAGATGCATCGTCATTTTCCTTGTCACCATAGCCCGCACGGCGGTCGCGTCGATCCGCCATCCCATACATTCCAACCCACAATTCTTGAAACTCCTTTCCCAAATGAACTTTTAGCCCATCGAGTTCGGCTAAGCTAGTGCCATGCGGCGTTTCGTTGTCTGCACGCTTGTACTGGCTACGCTCACTGGCCTATATGCCCAGATACGCTCACGCTCGGGCGGAACCCGCAAGTGGTCCATGTACGAGTATGAGATGCAGGACCCCGTCGAAGACCCACCTGACGCATTTCTGCCCGGCGAGTTTGTCTTTGGCCGCCTGAGATACCGCTCAAATCGCGATGGCCGCGGAGGTTACGCCCGCTGGGGCATCGATGCCAACAAGGGCGACCGCATCTTCCTCTCCACTCTACGCAGACTCACGAGACTCCATACACAGTCAGTCGAAGACATCATCGATATCGACAGCGAGGCCATGTTCGATTCTCCATTCCTCTTCGCCGTCTCACCCGGCGATTGGCGTATCAGCGCATCACAGGGCGAGCGCCTCCGAAAGTACTTTGACCGTGGTGGATTCCTGATGGTTGACGACTTCCACGGCCCGCGCGAATGGGACAACTTCATGAACGGCATCCGTATGATCTACCCCGAAGCCCGAGTCGTCGAACTCGGCGACAACGAACCCATCTTCAAAGTGATCTACGAACTTAAGGAGCGCATCAATGTCCCCGGCGCAAACGTAGTTCATGGTCCTGGCTATGAGAAAGACGGAGTCACTCCTTTCTGGCGCGGTGTCATTGATTCCGAGGGCCGCGTCATCATCGCCATCTGCTTCAACATGGACGTGGGCGACGGCTGGGAATACGCCGACGACCCAGACTACCCTGAGAAGTTCTCAGCCATGGCCCTTCGTCTTGGCGTAAACTACGCAATCTACTCGATGACCCACTAAAGCGCCTCAGACGACGCGCTAGACTTACAAAAGTTTCTTTAATTCCTTTGTCGATGGTCATCATCAATAACAACCAGGAGAGCCTTGAAATGATGAAGGATGCCTTACATCAAGAAGGCATCAAAGTTCACTGCTTCGGCCAACCCGAAAAGGGGCTCCGGTTCATCAGGAAAAATCGGCCGCAAATCGTCATGACAGATCTGGTAATGCCCATCGTGGATGGAATTAAAACACTGGAACACATCATGGCCTTCGACCCCACCATTGATGTCATCCTGATGACCGTTTAGTAGTCCACAGAATCTTGCTGTCGAGGCTATCCGTAATGGTGCTACCGCCTCTCAATGGTCGAACTAGAGGTGCCAGACTTGGTCGACCGCCAAGGCGACATCGAAGTCCTCGCCAGAACGTTTTTGTCCAAATGGGCGAAACAATACGGCCGCACGGTGTCTGATTTTACAATGAGGGCCTTGCTTGTACTCAAGCACCACAATCCCCTCGCTGGTCGACCGCGAAAAAGAGCTCATTATAGAAGCACTCAAAAAGAGCCGCTCCAACCAATCTGAAGCCGCACGCATCCTCGAAATCAGTCGAGACAAGCTTCGCTACAAGATGAAGAAGTATGGGCTGGTTTAGCGCGAGATTTGCAGGCCAATCGTAAACTGCTGTACGCCAAACGCCTCGTACGCATAAAACGTTTGTCCCATCGACACGTTGCGCCACTCGGCTAGCAGTCCGATTCCGCTGGCAACCGGAACGCGCAACCGCATCAACGGCTGATAGTAGCGGCTGGGACGACTACCGGCAGACCGAAACATGCTTCCGCCAAACGTAAACGTAGACTTGCGTGGCAATCTCAGATCGGCGGCCAATGTACCTGTATGAGCGTTATCGAGATAGATATTGGGTTCAAGCAGATATGTGACAGGATCGAGATATCCAAGATTCGTAAAGATTGCCGAACGTGTGTAATCCGCCATCACTGATATCAGCTTCTTTGTCCACTGCACCGTCAGATTCGTCTGCTGATTGCGGAAGCTCAGATTCACTCCCGGTGTCGGGTTCGCATTGTTCACGCGCGTAAACCGGGCATTGAACTGCCAGGCTTCTGAAAGCTGGTAGCGTGCCCGCAGACGCATCTGTTCAAAATTCTGGAGACTGGTGCGAAAGTAAGTCTGATCGCCACGGCCCACTTCCGTCTCACCGTTTACGGTCAACTTCGAGAAAGGCCTGTAAATGAAGCCACCAAGAGCGGAATGTCGATTCAGATAGCCAAACTCGCGCGGCCCGCCCGGAGCCAGAGTCGCCCGCCGCACCTCGGCATCTCCCCACAAATAGCGATGTCCGCCAAAAACCGTAAAGCGTTTGGTCACATCAAAGAAAGCTTGAAGGCGTTGCTCGTTCTGCCTCAGCACCAGGCGATCGTTCGAGTTCACCGGGCTCAGCGCACGACCGTCCAGTGTGGTTCTAAACGATACCGATCCCGAATTGTGCATGTGCTCCACCTGCCAGGCATCGATGACGCGTAAGCGGCTGAAGGGCCGTACTTCCAGCGTCAATCCGCCTGCAGTTCTCGGTTGATTCGCATAACCCGTAGCCAGCGATTGCTGCCCGTTGGCAAAGCGCAACGTATCCAGCCAGAGGATCGTCCCGCGAGCCGACTCATTAAAGCGCACCTCAGACTTGGGCTGCGAAAAATAGTACTCCGCACTAATATCCAACCAGGAAAAAGGTGAAATCGTCAGGTCTGCCGACGAGTAAAGATGATTGCCGGTCACGTCGTATAGCCGTGTGGAATCCCCCAACGAAAGCTGCCGGCCGAAATAGGTGTTCTCGCGATTGCCCAGATTCAGGCTGTTGTTGAACAACGAAGTTCCGTCGTGGAAAGTTGCCCCGCCCTGCTCGATCGTCAGGTGCAACAATTCCGTCTCAAGTCGCATACCGCCGCGAAACACCGTGTAGCCGGTATCGATCCGGCTGGCCGCCGGGTAGCTGTTCTCATCGAGCACCAGCGGACTCACTCCAAGCCCGCGGCTGGTGTTCTGGGCAATCCCGAAAAATGGCTGCAACCTGCGGCCAGGCCTGAGATCGAGATCCAGATTCCAGAAGCGATTCCGGGTATCCTGCCAGGACTGGCTGGTCGCGTAGGACGATGCGCCCAAGCGTCCGAGTTGGGGGCTGGCAAATGAAGGAAGCGTATTGAAGTAGGCCAGGTTACGATATTGAAAATTGACTCGGTACACGGCCGACTTTTCGGCATTCAATTGAAAGGTATTCAGCGGGTCGCCCCAGTTCGCCCCATGAATTCGGAATTCATCGAATAGCTTCGTATTCGGTGGCTTGTAGGTAGATTGAAATTGCAGCAGTCTCGGCCCCTCACCAAGATTCACAATGCTTCGATAGGTATTGATGTTGCCATGCTGCCCAGTGAGCATCCGGTAGCCGATATCGCTCTGCATCTGGAGCGGATTCTCGACAACCGGCTTGGCTGGCTCTTGTCCATTTAGAAAACCTGCGACAAAGACACACAAGATCAATTTCTTCATCGCAGTAAGTCCCTGTTGATGTGCGATCCATGGACCTTCGTGTGGCAAGTTGTACAGTTGCGATAAGCCGGAACCCTCAGGTCATGAAAGCCCGTGGCAACGGTTCCCAACGTTCCACTTCGATTTGTCGGCGCGGGCACATTCGAGTGGCATTCCAGGCACACGAGGCTCACCTCTGCCCGATTGAGCATGCGTGGATTTGCCGAACCGTGATTCTCATGACAGGCGCTGCAGCCCTCCATGCGGATGGGAGCATGTTCAAACGCAAATGGCCCACGCTTGTCGGCATGGCACTTAAAACAACCAGGCTCGGAGTTTGTAGTCCGGGCCGTTGTGTTGAGCCCAAATGGCCGCGATGTGCCATGCGGGTTATGGCAATCCACGCAAGACATCGCTCCCTGAGAAACAGCATGGGTATGCGGCCGCTGAAATGAAGCCCAGGCACTCGCATGACAACTGGAGCAAAGCTCTGTGATCTTGCTTGCTCGAGATGTAGTCAAGGCCAGCTTGGCGAAAGTGGAAGGCGTTTTTGCACTCAAGTCGCTCATCATTGGCAGCGACGAATCGTTAGCCGAATGGTGTACCGAATGACAACTAACGCAAGATACCTGTACTTTGGCGTGGGATCCGCTAATACGCCCAACATGAGTGGATTGGTTCTTGTGACAGGAAAGGCAAGAAGCATCCGCTTCTCGCGGCGGAGCATTTACGTGGTTCAGGATAAACTTAGCTTTAGCGGCTTCACCATGTTTTGTGCCCGGACCATGGCATGATTCACAAGATTGTCCCTTCCATCCCCGTCCTTTGTCGTTTTCGATGATTCCATGGCGGCTCTTCAAAAAAGCCTTGCCCATATCCTCGTGGCAAACCAGACAAGCTTCAGTTCCGGCATACCCTTCTTTGTCGGTGCGAGCCTTTTTAGGAGCGGCACCGGCAACCAAGGGCAGCAACAAGAGAACGGTTATGACTGTGCTAAGTCGCATCTTACCTTGCGTGTGAACGGCTTACGGAGAACTCTGCATTCGGGCCGTGGCAGACAGTGCAGCTCTCACCCAGCGGAGAAGTGTTATTTTGGGCGTGCACCGCTGCATCCCTTGAGCTGTGGCAGCTCAAGCAAGAAGCACTGGTTACACCCAGACTCGGCAACCAGCCTCGTGGATCGCTCACGAAATTCAGATTGGCTCTTAAAGGCAGGTTTTGAGAGTTGTTCACGTGGCAGGTGTTGCAATTGGCAGTGCTGGTCGGGAATCCGATTTCGCTGAAGTCGTTGACTGAGCCACCGAAGCCGTAAATGATGTAGGGTCGGCCCTGATCTTTACCCGTGTGGATTCGGTGTACCATCGTGCCAAAACTGATCGACTCGTTAGGAGCCGAAGTTGCGGGCCTTCTGGCTGCATCGGTCATGGTGGAATTGTGGCAGATTACGCACTCCTCGATCTGGTTGCGGTTGCGACCGTGAGCTTCAATCCTGGTATGGCAGGCGTTGCACTTCTCAACCGTAACGACCTGACGCCGAGGGGTGATATCGGTGCCGTCTACGCTGAAGAACTTTACGACATTCTTTAGCGGATCACGCACAGTAGCAGGAATGCGACCTGGTCCTTCAAAGGAAACATTGCGATAACCTTCAGCACTGATGGTGTAAGTACCTTTAGCATCGGCAGGAATTGTTCTTGCAAATCGGTGAGTAGCGGTTCCGCCTGGAGAGAGCGTATCTGTCCGCGAGGCCTCCGACCAGTAAGCAAGATAGTCTGGAGCCGGCCCAGCAAGGATTATGGAGAGTGAGTTCATATCGCCAGGGGCAAGAATCTTGCCTTCGGAATCTCTCAATCGATAAGTGACAGTTGGATTCTGTCCTGGAGCTGTATTCCCAATTTCTAGCAACTCGATCGACTGGCCTTTGAGGTTCTTTGAAAATTCGGGGACAACATGAGCACCTTTGACGGAAATGTCCCACTCGCGTTCGCCTTCAGGGCGGTGGCAAGTGGAGCAACGCGAGTCGTCGGCTTGCGCAATGTGACCTTTGCCCAAAGCGAAATCAATGCCGTCATGGCAAGACCCGCAGGCGGCGCGCGTCGAGATAAACATGGCGGTGGCTTGAGTGGCTGCATTCGGACCGGTCTGCGCATGGCAGGCCGTGCAGTTGCGTGAATTCGCTGGAAAGCCAATAGTTGAATAATCGTGAAGGGACTGTCGGTTGCCAATGATCTGATATTTGACTCCTGCCTTCACACTGGGCAGATCTTTGCCCATGTGGATTTTGTGAGTCATTACCGTCATGTCTACGGTGTTGCCGGTATCCGGGTCAACTGTTTGCGGTGTATGACAAAGCACACACATCTCCATCCCAATGCGAGATCCACCGTGTGCCGAAACCTGAATGTGACATGCGTTGCAAGTAGCGGTTTTGATGACGTCTCGAACCTGGGTCACCTCTCCGCCGGCTGGTATGAAGTTGAAAGTTGCACTGGCATAGTTGGTGCCGAGGTCAAAGTCTGTCAGGTTGCGGCTGGAGTATGCCCCAATAGTGTGGGTGGCGGTGCGGTCGAAGCCAGCAGGTGCGCGTGTATCAAATGTATAGGTATACTCGCCCTCTTCTGAATTCTTGACCCAACTGCCGCCGGTATCTGCGGCGGCCTGTCTGGCTGAAACTCGTGTGATGGGACTGGTCTGCAGGCGCGTTGTGTAGGACGTGTAGACATTATCGTTTTTCGGAATAAATGCCGACACAAAACTAATGTTCACCGGCCCCGGCGTAAACACGCCAAGCCGGTCCAGGGGCACTCCTAATGGATCGGTGATCTTGATCCTTGCCGCCATCGATCCGTCCGGGTTTACAACCGCCGCAAGAATCTTGAGGTCAAGTCCCGGCCTTACAAAATTGATGGTCTTCTCATCGGCGTAAAACGCTTTTTGAGCGGCATTGAAAGCACTCTTGCCCACGCCACTCACTAATCCTGCAGCTGCCAAAAAGCCAACGATCAATACTGCTGGCCAGAGACGCATTCCGAATCGTTCACGCATGATCAACCTCCAAGTCCCTGTAACACCTTCATGTTCTTTTCTTCCACCCCAAGCACCTTGTGGCAAGCTTCGCAATCCTGTGTAATCCCCTTGCCGGGAGTCTTCGACTTCAACTCTTCACCATGGCAACGGAAACAGCCAGGAGAATCCGTATGCCCCAAATGCTGGGGATATGTTCCCCAGGTGATGTTCATTGCAGGGAATATGTTCCGACCATAAAGAGCCGCAAGTTCTTTGCCGGCCTTTTCTAATTCGCCCTGATTGGCTGCCAAGGCTCCCGGCTGATTCTTCTGATAGTAGGCCTTGAGTTTTCCAGGGATGGCTGTGGCAGCACCACCGCCATACTCTCCCTTCAAGACTTCCAGAGCCGCTTTGCGAAACATCGGAATCGACTGGGGCAGCTTGCCATCAGCCATCAACTTGTTCACCGCACGGTCAGGCACGGCAAACTCATGGCTGGGGCGATTATGGCAATCCAGGCAATCCATCTTCCGGCTGAAAACCGCCTTCAATTTTCCAGAACTGAAGTCTGCCAACGCATACTCATCAGTCTGACCGCCCTTAGTCACTTTCACCGAGAGGATCTTCTCCCGCTTTTCATCAGCCGCCTGATATTCGATATGGAAATTCTTGCCCATATGCGCACCATGAATACCCTTACCTTCAGCTCCACCCAGCTTGAGCATCAACGCGGTTTCCACTTTTTCTCCGGCATCGTCAAACTGCGTCCTGCGCCAAAGTCTGTCGCCATAATCATGATTGCGGGAATGGCAATTTTCACAGGTCTCAGATGCGGGCTTGAGAGCATGAGGGGGAGAAGGAATCGGGCAGCTATAGCCACCGGTCAATATTTG
>JBKJUN010000362.1:0-5065 GCA_046590555.1 Bryobacter sp.
TCCTGGGAAGTTGACGACGTCGAGCAAGCCTATGAAGCTCTGCTGGCTAAAGGCGTAGAATTTACCAGGAGCTGCCGACGAAGGTGCCAATTCGATCTTCATGACCGGGGGGCGTAAAGAGGGCGATGCCGGTACCTGCGCCGGGGATGGATAGTTCGATCCAACGCTGGGTGGGAGAGAATTGCTGGTCGGTCAGGATGCGGAAGCCAAGCTTTTCTGTGTAGAAGTCGAGGGCGCGATCCTGATCCGCCACCGGGATGCCGATGAACTTGATGCGTTTGATCATGCAAGTAGCATGTCAGGTGAGGCAAGCTGAAATCAAGAGTACAGTGTGGAATGTGTGCACTCATTGCTATAGTATTCATTACTATAGTGAAGTCAATCGATCCTTACATTACGAACACGTTGATGCGAGATCTGGTGTTGCATAGCCGTTCTGCTTCTTCATTCCTTGTTTATTTGCAGCTCTACAGCATGACGAATGGGGTTGGGCGTAGCTCTGTTGCTATTAGCCATGCGGTGCTGGCAGAGTTGATTGGAATTTCCAAGCGGTCTGTGCAAACAGCGATTGGTCATCTGGTGGATCGGAAGTTGATTCGGGGCCACAAAGCGAAAGCTACTTCCGTGCCTGTGTACGTGGTGCTTAGCCCGTGGGTTCGGAGGAAGAAAATTGATGGGTGAGCCAGTATATGAGCTCGGGGTTGCCGTTTCGGTTTGCTGCGGCTAGTGGAGTTAGGTGATCGTGACCGATCCAGTTGTTGTCTGCACCCCGGGCAAGCAGAAACTGAGCCGCGGCGAGCTGGCCGCCGTGACAGGCGTTCCAGAAGGCGTTGGTGATTTCGTCTGAAGTGGGTTCGGGGAAGGCTTTGAGTTGGTCTTTGAGGCCGAGGGCGGCGGCTTGCCAAAAAGTTGGGCGGGCACCGCGGGTGATGAGGCGGCGTGCGGCATTCCAGGTGGCGAAGGCTACTGCATCGGCCAAGGGCGTGCCGCCGCCGATGACTGCGCCTGTTGCTTCAATGTCTGCGCCGTGATCGAGGAGGGCGTCGAGAGCGTCGACGTCATCACTGCTGGCGGCCCAGTGGAGAGGAGTCTCGGTGTGGGGCAAGCCGGTGACTCTTGCGTTGACGTCTGCTCCTTTTGCGATCAGGGTCGAGATCGTTTGCGAGACATTGGGAAAATGGCCGGGCCAATCAGTTGCGATGTGGAGTGGAGTCCGGTGACCGTCTACTCTGGCTTGCGCCAGAGTAGGATCAGCGGAAAGAAGGGAGTTCAGCTTGACTTGATCGCCGGTCTGAATCGCTTGGAGAAGCTCGTCGAACATGCCTTGCAGTATAGCTAGCGGAGGATTGGCTCTGATGGTGTGGCGGCACCGGCTACTGCAAAAAGAGTTTTGAGTTTAGCGCCTTCGAGCCAATAAGGGGGCTTGCCGTAGTGGTTGTAGAGCTGGGCCTCGTAGTCTCTGGTGATGGGCTGGTCTTCGAGGTAAGCATCGGCGGCCTGGATGCGCTCTCGAGTGAGGGCAACGTGGGCTTTGGAGTCCATCCAAGTGAGGCTTTCGATCCAGGCAGGTGAGATCAGGACCTTTTTACCGGGCCACCAAGTGCGAGTTGCCACTTCTATGTATCGAATCGCCCAAGCTTCATCGTCGATTACGAAGCCGTCGACGTGACCGATTTCGCCATCGAGCGCTTCGATGGAGTAATCGTTGACAACCTGGGTGCTGTGCAGGTGTGAATCTATAGATTCGCTCTCTATGATTTGCTCGATGGATTCACCTGGTTCATCGGCGGGAATGGCGACACCTGAGGCGTAAACGGAGGGGTCCCAGTAGATGGGATAGCCGTAGTAGCCCAAATAGGAAGCTTCGTGTTGACGGGAGACTGGCTTGTGAGTGTCGATATTGGGGCTGTTTTCAACTTGCTTTTTAGTGAGAACGACGTCGAGGCACTTGGCCTGCCAGTCTATGTTGAGGATGGCAAATGGGGAGATGAGAACTTCTTTGCCGCCCAGCCAGCCACCGGTTTCGACAGTAAGGTAGCGAATAGCCCAGGTCTCATCGTCGAAGTAGAACTCATTGAGAGTTCCAAGTTCACCGTCGGTTGCCCGGATCGAGAAACCCTTGAGGTCTTTTATGTTTTTTAGCATTTACGTTTCCGGCTGGAAGTAGTGCACGTCTGGGACCAATACGCCGGCATTGGGTTTGTTGCTGATTGGGATGACGCCGTACGGTCAGGTGGCGAGAGATGGTCAATCACGGGAGGAAATCCGCCTTTGTAAACAAGTCAAAAGTTTGGGGATCGGCGTGCAGTTGAAGGTGAATTATGAAGAACTTAAATCTGGCTGTGGTTGGATTAGCAGTTTGTGTTGGAATGGCGAATGGCCAGCAAAACACCAGGCGTGCGGAAATCACCGGGAATGCGGTGGACGGAAAGTGCACGATTGAAGTGAATGTTGATGGAGTAGCCGAAGTGGAGGTGCAAGGGACTGTTGGGAGGATTCGGAA
The DNA here is from genome assembly GCA_046590555.1 of Bryobacter sp. Lineage (GTDB taxonomy): Bacteria > Acidobacteriota > Terriglobia > Bryobacterales > Bryobacteraceae > Bryobacter. Next base: position 2,504 of record JBKJUN010000362.1, read on the forward strand.
TCTGTCCGGGCAGCGCGCGGATTGGGTGCGGTTTGTTTGCAATGGACAGATGCCGAACAATCCGCAGGACTTTAGGTTCCGGGGAATCGATGGGAGAGGAAATGTGCAGCTGGTTCAGGACCCTCGGCAAAATGGGGGAAGGATTGTGTTCCGGATTGAGGACCCAAAGGGTGGGCGTGAGGGGTACACGGTAGATCTGGAGTGGCGCGGTGGGAGTGGCGGGCAATGGAATAATCAGGATGACCGTGGCTGGAATGGGCCGAGTTATGGCAATGGTGGTGTGTTTGGCAATGGTGGGAATCGCGACCCGCGTTACTACGGCCAGGATGGAAGCTGGAATTCAGCAGGGACCGCGCAGGCGAGTCAGATTTGCCAATCTGCGGTGAGGGAACGGATTCAGCGTGATGGATATCGCAATATCTCTTTTCAAAAAATGAAGGGAGAGAATAATGCCGGCCGGAACGATACCTTGTATGGGGTTGCAAAAGCAAAAGGGGGCAAGGGAGGAAATGTTAAGTATGAGTTTTCGTGCTCGGTAAATCTGGCGAATGGGCAGGTGAGATCGGTTGATGTAAATCGTCGCTAGGGACGGGATACTTTGATGCGATAGAGGCTGCCGCCGGCGGTGATGTAGAGCGTTGTGGCTTCGGTGCCTCGGGCGAAGCCGACGTTGGTGGGACGCTCTGGTGTGGGCAGGTAGGCGAGTTCTGCGCCTGCTGGGGAATAGACTAAAATACCGAAGCGTTTTTCATCGCGTACAGCTACGAATAGGTTGCCTACGGCGTCGCAGACGAGGCCGTCGGGGCCGTCTTCTGGGGCGTAGTTGACAAGGCGCTTTCTGTAAGTGGCGGTGCCGTCGGGGTGAAGGTCGTAGGCGGAGAGTTCCATGCGGCCCTTGCGGGCAGGAGTGCCTTTAGGCATGCGGTCGAAGCCCATGTGGCCGTCGTCGTTGGTTACTACGTAGAGAGTCTTTTGGTCTGGAGAGATGGCGACTCCGTTGGGTTTGTTTGCGTCGGTGATGATGCGCTGAATTTTGCCGTCGGGGTCGAGACGGTAGACGGCCATGACGGGCTGGTCGATCGATTCGTGGCCGAGGTAGCGGGGATCGCTGAAATAGATGCGGCCTTTGGCGTCGATGGCGATGTCGTTGGGGGAGTTGAAGGGCTTGCCTTCGAAGAGGCCGGCTAAGATGACGCTCTTGCCTGTGGCGAGGTCAGTGCGGGTGATGCGACGGCCGCCGTAATCCGCGCCTTCGGCGACTACGAGGCGGCCCTGGGCATCGAACTTGAGACCATTGGACATGCCGCTGGGGGAGCGATAGACTACAGTCTTGTTGGTCTTGGGATCGTAGCGGAGGATGTGGCCGGCTTGCATGCCAGTTTCGGTTGTGAAGGTGATGTCGCTGAAGAAGACGGTGCCGTCGGGAGCTACGGCGACACCTTCGGTGAGGTGGCCTCCTTCGTAGATCTTTTCGAGCTTTGCACCGGGGGTGAAGATTTGCGCTGTCAGTTGCGTGGCGGCGAGGAGGATGAGCAGGATCATTTAAATGGGATATTATCACTCTCTATGAAAGCTTGGCGGTTCTACGGTTTTGGTGACCTGAGGCTGGATGAGGTTGAGATGCCTGAATTGAAGGCTCGGCATGTGCTGGTGCAGGTGCTGGTGGTGCAGCCTAGTGTGACTGAGGCGCAGCTGGCGGTGGGGGTGAGGACGCTGGCTTTCGAGAAGATCAAAAAGAGGCTGGAGACGGAAGCTCCCGTACAGTTGTTTGGCCATGAGTTTTGTGTGCGGATTGTGGAGGTGGGGGCTGGGGTGACGCGGTTTCGTGTTGGAGATCGCGTGGCGGCGCGGGCTAAATTGCCTTGTGAGAGTTGTCCGCTTTGCGTGAGCGGGCGGGGGCATTTGTGTCGCAAGGGACCGATTATCGGGTTTCAGTTGCCGGGGTGTTTTTGCGAGTATGCGGTGTTGCCGGAGATTGCATTGACTCTGGTGGATGACCGGATCTCAGATAGTGAGGCGGCTTGTTTGCAGAGCTTGAGTGATAGTGTGGCTTCGGTTGAGACGGCTCAGATTCAGATCGGGAATTCGGTTGCGATTCTTGGTCAGGGGAGTATGGGGCTGGAGTGTATGCAGATTGCGCGGGTGAGTGGTGCGGGTAGGATCATCACTGTGGATGTGCGCGATGAGGCTTGCGCGATGTCGAAGGAGTTGGGGGCAGATTATGCCCTCAATGCGAATACTGTGGATCCGGTGGAGGCGATTCTTGAGTTGACCGATGGGAATGGCGCGGACATTGTTTTTGAGTGCGCTGGAGGGAGCCCCAAGCAGGGACTGGCGGGGGTTCGGAGTGTGGTGCAGGCGATGCATGCTGTGAGGTCTGGCGGGAAGATCATTGGGGTGTCCTGGTTTGGTTCGCCGTTTGAGGTGGATGTGGATTTGATGCGGGAACGGAGTCTGCGGTATTTGTTTCCGGATATCAGTACGCTGGAGCATTTGCAGCATACGGTGAATCTGGTGGCGGCGGGAAGGGTGCGGATGAAGCCTACGATTACTCATGTGCTC
>JBKJUN010000496.1:0-4574 GCA_046590555.1 Bryobacter sp.
GTCAGTTCGAGACGATGGATGCGCTTCCTGCTACGGCTGATTTTTGTCTCGCCTTCCACGATACTGCCGTCCTGCATTACCGCCCGTAAACCAACGTTTTGGTTGGTAGAAGGATAAATTCGGCCATATATGGCTAAGACTTCGCTTGAGACGCGAACGGCGCGAGGAAAATCGCCAGTGACATGAGTGAGAGCGGTTAGAAACAGATTGCCGAAGCTATGCCCCTTGAGCCCGCGACCAGAATCAAAGCGATATTGAAATAGCTGTGACAAAAGAGCCTCATGCTCGCTCAATGCGACCATGCAGTTGCGAATGTCTCCAGGAGGCAAAACATCGAAGTCACGGCGAAGCCGGCCCGAAGATCCACCGTCATCAGTTACGGTAACGATCGCGCAGATATCAACCAATCCTTGCCGAGCGTATTCTTTCAGACCAACAAGGAGGGTAGAGAGCCCCGTGCCCCCTCCGATTGACACGACTCGAAGTGGCCCGGCAGCATCGCGGTAGCCGGGAGGAGGAGCAATCATCGCAGTCTAGTTTGCGGAACTCAACAACTCCCGGATCGGAGCATGTTGCATCAGTTCGGCAAAGTCGGGATCATTGTGCGCGGCAACTCTGTTGCGAGGGGAAATCTCGATAGCACGCTTGAGATGCGCAGCAGCACCAGCAATGTCCTGCTTCAACCCCAGCACCAGAGCCAAGGCATAGTGAATGTAGTCTGCGTCTTCCTGCTTGAGCGCTTTCTCAAAGCTGGCTTGGGCTCCATCAGCATCGCGCTTGTTCATCTGGCTGATGCCGTAGTTGTAGAGATCTTCAGCCGATTCGAATTTCACGTTCGATTTGGCTAGCCTTTGCTGGCACATCAAAAGATGCTGCTTGGCTGCGTAACCGATCTCTTTGACCGGGCCCTCGAGAGAAGCTTCAAAAAGCTTCGTGGCCTTGGCAAAGTCGCGCATATGAAACGCCTGCATCGCAGCGTCAAAAGACTTCTGTTGCGCTGATAGTTCCGGGGTGCTCGTCGCGGGCTTGATGGTCGACTTGGCCGCCGCCGCTTTCGTATTGCTCTTCTGCATCGAATTCCTGTTTATCCGCAGGCTCATCCGCAACGAGCCCACCGCCATATTGTAGCGCTCTCATTGGGTCTCGTTGTAAATGCTCAAACCGGTAATGTTTTGATAGCCCATACGGCGGTAGAGAGAATGGGCAATTTCACTCGATTCCAGAACGCTCGCTTCAAGCCCGGTTTCGGTCGATACCTGGGCTAGAGCGTAGCGTACAGTGCGCTCTCCGATGCCTTTGCGTTGCACGTCTGGCAGTACAGACACGCCGTAAACTCCCAGCACGCCATGTCCTGGCATTACGCATGCGGTCGCCACAGCACGGTTTGCGGAATATGCAACAAAGCCCCGCATCGGACTTCGCCAATACTCGACCGTGTGGTAGACATCGAGAAAAGTATTGAGCGGTGTCTTGAAGGCTACAGCCATCACGTAGCAGAAGTCGAAGCGCGTAGCCGGTGCCATTACTGGACGGATATCGAGCTTCGGCAAAGTTCTCGAAGGAGGTTTCAATTCAGGCGCAAACATGCCCGTTCCTCGAGAAACGATTTTCAAGCCATAGCGATCCACCAACTCCCCCATCTTGTCCAATAGTTTTGACGTCACCAGATCTTCCACTAGCCACAGGCTCCAGCGAGCCCGGCGGCTCTTGTATAGGGCTCGCACGTAATCGAACTTGATTTTCAGTTCTTCCTCATTGGCAACCGACCGGGTCAGCAACACCGAATTAAAGATGGCACTGGGAAGCCCGGAATAAACGCAGAGCAATCCGTCTTCTTCCCAGATTTCCGCCGTATCGCGAACCAGAGCAAAGGTCCGCATCGTATCGAGCAGATTGGCCAGTAGTAGTTTCCGTTGTCCTGCGATCTCTTGCATCGGCTCTGCCCTTAGAGAAGATTCAACGGATCGACATCGATGACGAGCGCCGTTGCTGGCCAGTTTCGTTCGACAGCAAGCTGGCGCACTCGGTCGAGGATTCCGGAAAGGCGCTTGCGCTGTGCAGCCTTCACAAGCATCTGATAGCGGAATTCCTTATTGACGCGCGGCACTGGTGCTTCGGCAGGACCAAGAATCCGGACGCCCTCCTTCTCCTCCTTGAGCAGTTCGCCAATCTCTCCACTCATGCGCAACGCCTCTTCCTGACGTTCACTTCGAAAAACAATATTAGCCAATGAAGCAAATGGCGGATAGCGCATCACCTTGCGGAAATGCAGTTCTTTCGCATAAAAAAGCTCATAATCCTGCACGGCGCTGAAGCGAACCGCATAATGCTCGGGATTGATCGTCTGAAGGATCACTGTGCCGGGCAGACCACCCCGACCGGCTCGCCCGGCGGCTTGCGTTAATAGCTGAAAGGTTCGTTCCGCCGCGCGAAAGTCAGGCATGCCAAGCCCGATGTCTGCATTCACAATGCCTACCAGCGTTACGTTTGGAATGTCATGACCCTTGGCGATCATCTGAGTGCCCACAAGGATATCGAAGCTCCCCTCGCGAAAGCCATTGAGAATCTGTTCGTAATCGCCTTTGGAGTTGATCGTGTCGCGATCCATTCGCGCGATTCGCGCCTCCGGGAATGCTTCGCGAAGCTCCTCCTCGATCTTTTCACTTCCGCTTCCAATAAACTGGATGTGCTCGCTTTCGCATTTCACGCACACCTGCGGAACTTTCTCCGCATAGCCGCAATAGTGGCAGAGCAGGCGACGGTCTTTACGATGAAATGTGAGCGTCACAGAGCAGTTGACGCATTCCACTTTGTAGCCACAGCCACGACAGGCGACAAAGCTTGAAAAGCCACGCCGATTCATCATCAACATGGTCTGCTCTCCGAGAGCGAGCTTCTCTCGCACGGCCTCGATCATGCGGCGTGAGAATAGCGAATTCTTCTTGGTCTCCAGAAATTCCTGCCGCAAATCAATAATCTCAACGGCAGGCATCGGTCGCTGCTCAATGCGATCGGGCAAGAGTAGCCGCTGATACTTCTCACGATCTGCATTATGCCGGGTCTCAAGCGAGGGAGTGGCGCTGCCAAGCACTACCGTGGCACCGATCTGTTGGGCTCTGACAACTGCCACATCGCGACCGTTGTAGCGCGGTGTCTCCTCCTGCTTATAGCTTCCGTCGTGCTCTTCGTCGACAATGATGAGCCCCAGATCAGGCATCGGGGCAAACACAGAACTACGCGTACCAACCACTACACGAGCTTCTCCACGACGGATTCGACGCCAGTATTCAGCCCGCTCGCTCTCGCCGAAGGCACTATGCAGGATCGCCACCTGATCTCCAAATCGAAGAGCAAATTGCCCTGCCACCTGCGGAGTGAGAGCAATCTCTGGCACCATCAGCAGAGCGCTGCGACCAACGGCTAACGTGGCTTCAATGGCTCGCAGATAAACTTCAGTCTTACCGCTGCCGGTGACACCCTGCAAAAGAAACGCCGAATAGCTGCCAGCCGAGATTGCCTTCCCTATTTGATTAAAAGCAGCCTGCTGCCATGGATTCAAGGCGTGGGGAGGGCGGTCTGCAGCCATACGAATTGCGCTCATGCGAGGCGTAAGCTTCACCAATCCGCGCCGGGCCAGGCTGCGAGCACTCTGGCTCGCATTCTTAACAAGTGATTCCAATGCATCGAGGGGATGAGCACCTGGATGCAGGTGAAAATAGGCCAGGAGTTCGCGCTCCCACTTCGGCAGTTTTTCAGCAGACTCGAGCCCAAGGCCTTCCACATTCAACTTGGTAGCGTGAGCACGAAGCGGGTCGCGCTCATGAGCTTCCTCTTCGACGCGAATCAAGCCCTTGCGTTGAAACTCAGCTACCAATTTGGGGGCATCAGCCGTGCGTCGGCGCAACGCCTCGAGACTCATCGGCCGTTCATCGAGCGACTTCATCACGACTAGCGCCGGGTCTGTTGCATCTACGATTCCGAGTAGACTTTGCCGCGCCAGATCGCGGCCGGCATCCGTCAGACTGTAAATCTTATTGCGCTTGATTTCACCACCAAGTGGAGCCATGATGCGAAACACTTCGCCCACTGGGGCCAGGTAATAGCGCGCCACCCACAGACCTAGTGCGATCAACTTCTCATCGAAGATGGGTTCAACATCGAGTAGCTTCTCGATCGGCCGCACCTTGTATTCGGGCATCGCATCATGAAGCCGCAAAATGGTTCCGCTAAGCTTGCGCTGCTGAAAGGGGACAAGGACGCGGCAGCCTACCTGAGCTGTGTGGCGCGCATCACCAATCAGCGAATAGGTAAAAGGCTGATCGAGCGGCACGGGCAGACAGACATCACAGTAAATCGCCATGCAGTTTTAGAGCAACGGGAAAGTTGCCTTCAGCGTTGGATATAGGGTGCGGTAAATTTGATGACCTTTGGAATAAGCCATACTCTCCCTGGTGCGCGGGTCTGTAGCGGTGGGCTCCTCTGTGCATGAAGCACAGGCCTCTTGCACCGAAGCAAAGCCGCCTGTGCCTGCCATCGCAAGCAGCCCCGCACCATAGGCTGAACCTTCTTGCGAG
>JBKJUN010000153.1:0-2694 GCA_046590555.1 Bryobacter sp.
GCCTGCGGCGCCAACGGCTTTTATTCCGCCAGGGGCTTGTTCGCTGGAAGCTACCGCGTTACCGTGGCCTCGGCGGGCATGAAGAAGCACGAGGCAAAACTTACGCGGTAGCTTCCAGCGAACAAGCCCCTGGCGGAATAAAAGCCGTTGGCGCCGCAGGCGGTGTCGGTGGAAACGCCTGTCGCCTGGTTGAGCACCTGGATCGTGCAAGTGGGAATGGGGGCTGACGATGTGTCCGACACGGTTCCTTGAATACTGCCGGCACCACTCTGGCCGAAGGCGGAGAAAGCGAACACGGATAGAAATAAGGCGAGACGTTTTGAGATCATGGAAGACTCCTGTTGTTGGGGAAGTTTATCACATGAAAATCTGGTGGAAATTGATTGTCGCGGCGGCGTGCTTTGTCCAGCAGGCCATTGGACAGCCTTGCGCGGAATGCCACCCCGCGATCGCGAAGAGCTACCAGAGCACCGGCATGGGCCGTTCGTTTGCATTGCCTTCAGCGGCAACGGTTGGCTCGGGGTCGTATTATCACGCGCCTTCGGCCAGCCACTTTAGCGTCCTCGAACGCGGAGGACGCTACTTTCAAAGGCGTCATCAGACGGATTCAGAGGGCCGCGAAGTGAATGTGCTGGAGAAGGCGATTGACTATGTGATGGGTTCGGGCAGCAGCGCGCGCACCTTTCTGAATCGCACACCGCAGAACAAGCTGATCGAACTCCCGCTCGGCTGGTATGCCGAGAAGGGCGGGTTCTTCGCCATGAATCCCGGCTATGACCGTGCGGATCACGACGGTTTTCGCAGGCCGATTACTTACGACTGCATGTTCTGCCACAACGCCTATCCGAAAATTCCGCCGGGCAGCGGGAAGGCCTTCGCCGAATCGGTATATCCGGGCGAGTTGCCGCTGGGGATTGACTGCGCGCGCTGTCACGGGCCGGGAGAACGGCATATCGAGAAGAAGACGCGCGAGACGATTGTGAATCCGGCTCGACTCAGCGTGGAGCGGCAGATGGATCTCTGCATGTCTTGTCATCTGGAGACGACGAGCTTCCCCTTACCGAACGCTCTGTTGCGTTACGATCGCGGTCCGTTCACGTTCCAACCTGGCCAAGCCCTGGCGGGGTTTCTGTTGAACTTCGATCACGCCCCAAACACAGGCCACGATGAGAAGTTCGAGATCGTGAATTCCGCTTACCGTTTGCGCAAGTCGGCCTGCTTCAATAAGGCCACGATGACTTGCACGACCTGCCACGACCCACATAAGGCTCCACGCGGAGAGGCGGCGGAACGGCACTACAACGGCGTCTGCCGGCAGTGCCACACGACAGCGTTTGACCGGCAGGTGTCGGCGGGAAAGCACACGGGTTTGTCGAACTGCATTGAATGTCACATGCCGCGGCGGCGCACCGAGGACGTGATCCATGTTGCGGTGACCGACCATCTCATCCAACGGCAACGTCCGCCCGGCGATCTGTTGGCTGCGCGCCAGGAGAAGCGTGAGGTGTATCGCGGCCCGGTGGTGCCGTACTACCCGGCGGTGTTGCCGAGGACGGCCGAGGGCGAACTGTATCAGGCCGTGGCGCAGGTGAAGCAGAGCAGCAACCTGAAGGCGGGTATCGCGCAACTGCGGCAGGCGATTGAAACGCACAGGCCCGCGCGCGCCGAATGGTACATCGAACTTGGCGACGCGCTGCAGGCAGATGGACAGCGGGCGGCGGCAGTCGCACAATATCGTGAAGCCTCGAGGAGGGATCCACGTTCGGGGTTCTCGTTGTTGCGTTTGGGCACTTCGCTGAGGAAGGGTGGACGGGCAGCTGAGGCGGTGACCACGCTGGCGCGGGCGGCCACACTCGAGCCGGAACGGGCGGTGACGTGGCATGAACTCGGGTTAGCCTATCAGGCCGCAGGACGCCCGTCCGATGCCATAACTTCGATTCGCCGGGCAATCGAGCGGGATGGGGATCTGGCCGAGGCGCACACCAATTTGGGGATCCTGCTGGCTGCGGCGGGAGATGCGGCCAGAGCGGAGTCGTCATTCCGCGAGGCGATCCGGCTGGAGCCCGGTTCTATCGATCCGCGGGTGAACCTCGCGAACGTGTTGATGCTTGCAGGGCGGATGGCGGAGGCCGAGGCCGAGTTGCAAACCGCATTGCGGCGCAAGCCGGACGATGCGGGTGCGCGATACAGCCTGGCAATGCTACTTGGCCGCACTGGACGTTATGACGCCGCCGAAGGCGAACTTCAGTCCTGTTTGAGGATCGATTCCACATTTGCGGATGCGCACGCATTGCTGGGCGACATGATGCTAGCGAAGAATCGTCCGGCTGACGCGGCGGCTCACTACGGCGCGCTTTTGAAGCTACGTCCTTCAGCCCAGAATGAGTTGAGCTTAGGCTTGGCGCTAGCGGCGAGCGGGGATCGGGCAGCTGCAGCGGAGCACTTGCGCCGAGCTGCAGCGAGTGGGGAGCCAGAGTTGCGGCGGCGCGCCAGCGAGGCGTTGGCGCGGCTCAACGCGCGATGAGATCGGCCATTCATCCGAGGCGTCGAGGTTTCGTTCTTTACCAGCGGATCTGGGCGGGGAAGAATTCCGCGATCAGATCCAGATAATATGGCTTGACCAGCTTCTCATCGGGCTTGGCGTGGGCTTTGGAATAGAGATCGTAGGGATTGAACTTCTTTACCCACTCCATC
>JBKJUN010000634.1:0-3762 GCA_046590555.1 Bryobacter sp.
CGAGCGCGCCGTAGTTCTCGCCAGCGAAGCCGAGGTCAATGCCAGTCTCCTCCCCGAGCATCTCCTGCAGGCAGGCGGAGTCCGCATTCGCAAGGACGATTCCGAAGCTCTCCCCGCCGATGCGAGCCTCTACGAAATCGTCGCCGACTTTGAACGCAAACTCATCATTGACAGTCTCGAGCGCGTCAACTGGAGCCAGACCGAAGCTGCGGAAACTCTCCGTATACCACTCTCCACTCTCAATCAGAAGATCAAGAGGTTGGCCATCAATGTCAAAAAGAAGTAAACCGATCTACACCACTCAAAGCACAAAAAGGCCCAACGCAAGTTGGGCCTTTTCATTTGACATACTTCACCAGCAGCACTTCATTGCCATGCTCGTTATAAATCAGCTCATCAACAAAATTAGTCGCAAGCAAAATCCCGTAGCCTCCCGGTCGCATCCCTTGTTCCTCCCGAATCGTCGCGTGTTTTACTGCGTCCTCTTCCGGGTTGTTGATTGCCGCATGTCGCAGATCGCTCAAATGAAAACCCGCTCCTGGGTCCTTCACAAAGCAACTCAGGGCACGATTGGAATGCACCAGATCGATCCGGATCCGCTTGCTTGGGTCGAGTTTGCCGCCATGCTCGATCGCATTCCACAATACTTCCCTTACCGCAGTCATAAAGTTATCCTGCATGCTGCGGTCCATCGCAAGACCCTGCAAAACCGAACTCGAAATCAGTGCCTGCAACGCCTCTTCTCCACTGGCCAGTTGGGCCTGTACCAGCAGAGTAATCCATTGCTGGGTCTGTGCCAAAACTTGCATTCGCTCTTACTTGTCTCTCTTCATATGCTTCTCAAACCAAGCTATCAGATAAAGCTGTTGGGCCAACTGATGCGTCGGTCTTCTGTGCTGCATCCACTCCAGCCATCAGGCGGTAGTTGCCATTGGTCAGTTCACTCAGCCACCCGCCTGCGCTATCTGCGAGCGGGCTTGCCACCGCTTCTATTTGGAAGCACGATTCGGTGTCCAGCAACTTCGCCGAATCGGCGAAAGCCAGAGATACAACAAGGAGCAGACTGTATGTCATTGAATGAACCTCATCCCGGCAAACGAAACGACGCTCGCCTCATCTATATTCCAGTGACCATAGCGGAGCATCTCCGCCTTCACCCCAGGCAGCGCCCGGAAAAACGTATAGAGTGGAGTGCTGCCACACCATTTCCAGGGATCGTCGTTGGTTCGGACATTCGTCCAGAACTTCGCAATATCTCCCTCCGCCAGAGCCGAAACTCTCAGTTGATCGAGCTCCTCGATTCCTGCATTGCCCTCCTGGTACTCCACCTCATCGCCATACCTCGGCCCCATATGCGCCATGTCAATCGACAGCACCCAGCCCAGTTCATCGCCATGCTTTTGGGCAAGAGCTGCCAAGCCGTCATAGAGAGCCTTCAGGTGTGGGCTCGCCTCAGGCGAGTCGGCAAAACAGGCTCCAACCAAAATCGGCAATACCTTTACATTGGGCCCAAACAGATGTTGCAGCCAAAGCACGTGGAACTCCGCCGAATGTTCCATCACCTGGCAATAATCTTCTTCGATCAGTGCGTCAGGAGCCAGCGCCTTCAATTCATCAAGCAACTCATTGGCGGGGGTAGTCTCCCCGAGTGGAGTCTGGTAAGGCTTGCGAGTCACGCCAAACTTCTCGGGTTCCCCGTAATGACTGGTAGCGAGAATGATGTAGGTCCGGTCTGGCCCCATTTGGCGCAGTGCAGAGAACGCATCCCGGTAGCACTCCCAGCCACCCTCGTAGCTCACATGTGGTGCCGCGATACCCACCATCTTGCCTGCGGGCTCGGGCAACTCCGGCAAATCTTCGAGAAACTGGTCGAGAAAGCGACGGCAGTCTTCCGGACACTCAGGATAAGCCCCACCGGCAAACGCCGCCGGCCTTACCGGCAAATCGGCAAACGCCTGATGCGCAGCATCGCGCATTCCAAAATAAATCTCATCCTCGAGAAATCCGCTCTCACTCAAAGCCGAAACGAGGTTTTGGAGCTGAGGCCCAACGTCAAAACTGTTGGTAACGCGAACCAGCCATTCGCGCAAATCGTTCTCAGTCGAAGCACCATCAAAAAATTGCAGGCCCTTCACGAGCTGCGGAGGGATAACAAGTACGCGTTCTGAATAGCCATAAGTATCGCGAAGCAGCAGACCCGGCTGTTCCGGGTCGGGCGAAGGCATAGCATCCAGGTTGCGCCGAAGCGGAGCGAGAACTACAGACATAGCGTTTATCATAAGCAACAGTGAAGGCTGAAAGTAAAATGACACCAGAAAAGTTAACAATCGAACAAATACCGGCTCTGCCCAAATGGAAGCGGATCGGCGGCACCAAATTGAAGCAGACGATCCGTTTCAAAGATTTCGTTGAAGCATTTAGCTTCCTCACGACCATTGCCTTCGAGGCTGAGAAGATGGGCCACCATCCGGAAATGCTCTCCGTCTACAACCGCATTGAGTTCGTTTTGACGACCCACGATGTTAAGGGTCTCAGCAAACTTGACGTAGCTATGGCCAAAATCATTGACGCTCACGCAGCTAGGGTCATCGGCTAATGCGAACCATCCTTTTGTTCTCGTTCGCTTTTTGTCTGGCCGCTCAGGAGATCCCGCAGCTCGATGCTGTCATTGAAGCCGCCATCGCTAGGGGCGAATTGCCAGGTGCCGTCTGCCTGGTTGGCTACAAAGACCGCATCCTGCACAAGAAGGCCTATGGCCAACGTTCGCTTGAGCCAACGCGCGAGGCAATGACTCTCGACACAATCTTTGATGCCGCCAGCCTCACCAAGGTCGTCGCTACAACCAGCTCGATTCTCCGTCTTGTCGAAGACGGTAAGGTCCGCCTCGGCGACCGCGTCACTGTTTATCTGCCCGAATTCCAGGGTGGCAAGAGCGAGATCACAATCCGAAACCTGCTCACACACTACTCTGGCCTTCGCCCCGATCTCGACTTGGTCCCCGAATGGAGTGGTTATCAACTCGGCATCCAGAAGGCACTGGTGGACAAGCCGGTGGGCGAACCGGGCGTAAAGTTCGTCTACAGCGATATCAACTTTATTCTCCTCGGCGAGATTGTCCGCAAGGTCAGTGGCAAACCTCTCAATGAGTTTGCCCGTGAACAGGTCTTCACGCCTTTGGGGATGGCCGAGAGCGGCTTCCTCCCCGACGCATCCCTCAAGGGCCGTATTGCCCCCACGGAAGGTAAACTGCGCGGCACTGTCCACGACGAGACGACTCGCTTTATGGAGGGAGTCGCCGGCCATGCCGGTCTCTTCACCACCGCCGACGACCTTGCCAAGTTTGCCCGCATGGTCCTCCGCAAAGGCTCTCCCCTCTTCGCCCCTCTCACGATCGCTGCTGCAACCCGCGTTCAGGCACCCGGCCGGGGCTTGGGTTGGGATATCGATTCTCCCTTTGCCGGCAACCGCGGCGACCTCTACCCGATCGGCTCCTTCGGTCATACCGGCTTCACCGGTACCAGCATCTGGATCGATCCATCAACTGAAAGCTACGTCATTCTCCTGGCGAATGCCGTCCACCCGGTCCGGCGCCCGCCGATCACCCCCTTGCGTGGCCGAGTCGCAAGTGTTGCCGCCGCCTACGTTAGCCGAATGTTCCAGGCGTCGAGTGCTGGCGAACCGGTAATGACTGGCCTTGACAGACTAATTGAAGAGAAATTCGCCTCACTGAGCACCAGGAAGGTTGGGCTGATCACCAATCAC
>JBKJUN010000635.1:0-2015 GCA_046590555.1 Bryobacter sp.
GATTCGCTGACCTGGCCGACCTTCATCTCGATGTCGAGGGTGACGGTTTCTGTTGTGCGAACGTGGACGCTCGAACGGATCATCTTGGAGAAGCCTGGGGCTTCGACTTCGACGTTATAAGTGCCGGGGTTCAAGTAAGGAGCACGGTAATCGCCATTTTCACTTGAGTTAGTCGTGAGAGTGAGGCCGGTGGCCGTATTGGAGATTTTGATTGCGGCGTTGGCCAGCGGGCTGGCGGAGGAATCGGTGATACGCCCGAGGATGGTTCCGCGGGGGTCTTGAGCTGTTGCAAGCAGCGCTAGAAGCATAAGCGCCAGTAAATGAAGACGATTGAAAAACCACATATTAGTTATGGCTAATATATCAGAATGGTGAATCTGACAAGTACCAGGACTGCAGGACTTGCTTCAAGCCTTGCCTGGTAATCAGAGTAGAAACACGATCGGCATCAGCGCTTTTTTCTTTGAGGAGTGCCTGGACCAGGCCTTCTCGCAACCATTGTGGATGCGCTGCAGTGGTGTTTGATTCGAGCAGGGCATGAAGGAGTTCGTGTCGAATTGTAAAGGGCTTGGAGTTGGGTGGGAGTTTAACGTGGCGGCCTCTGGTTGCGCCATGGACTGGATCGAGGATGCCGGTTGCATCGCGGAAAGCCTCGCGGCTTGGGTAGATTCGGATCACCGGATGGGTGTTAAAGCCGGTTAAGGCCTCAAGTGCGCTTAGATCTTTTTCAGCCTGAGCCAGAACTTGATTGTCACGGGACGGATTGGTTGTGAAGAGGGTAATGCGTGGGGTTTTGAGGGAAGTCCAGTGGAGGCCTGATGCATTGATGCCGATGCGAGTTCCGGGATAGTATTCTGCGAGGATCTGGACGTGGGTCTTGGCCTTGGCGGCCATTCGCTCGGCGCTGGTTTGTGGAAGGCCGATACCGTGGCCGCGACCGACGCCGGTGAAGGTGATGACCTTCTGTTTGAGACTGACATCAAAGAGTCGCGACGGGAGTTTCTCCCAGCCGATGGTGCGGCCGACAAGTAGGCGGAAGGCGGCGGCCTCGGCTGGGTGGCCGAAGACATCTATAGAGCGGGCGCGCCCGGAAGGCTCTCGCGTGGTGACGCGGAAGGTGGGCTTGATTACAGATAGGTTGAGGGCGGAGGCGAGTTGAGAGATGGATGTGGACCAAGTCCAGTGGGCGTCTGGTTGATCTTGCCACCATGGGTCTTTGCGCTGCTTGAGGTATGGTGCGTCGCCTGCCGATTCGAGCCAGCCGCCCGAGTCAGCATGATAGTAAGTGGCTGCGGTCTTGCCTTCAAACCATAAGAGCTCGGAGGTGGTGGCTTCTACGGCGTCTCGAAGGTCCTTACGCTCGTTGAGAGTGAAGCGTGCGTCCTGACAGTGTGTGGTGTCGCAGAAATCGAAGCCCTCTTCGGAATGGCGGTGGCGGAAGTGTGCGGCATATGTGCGGGCGGCGATGGCCATGGCCTGTCGCGATGCGTTGGCCTTGAAGCCGCCAGCTTCGCCGTGCAGGACCGCGCTTACGTAGTCTTCCAGTGGGACTTGTGTAGTCAGTAGGTAGCGATTGTCTTTGAACTCGACCTTCAGAGTGCCTGGTGATTTGAGTTTGGTAAGTCCGGTGTCGATCAGAGTGCCTTCGGGATAGTTGCCGGGTTTGAGGTTGAGTGATGTGGGTGGGTTTTGCCAAAAGAGCCGCAGGCTGACTTTGGACGGATCGAAGGTCTCTGGTTGGGTAGCAAAGAGGCTGCTGAAGATTTTGGCTGCATAAGGGGCGGCATCGCCACCGCCTGAGCCTGAGTCGAGATGGAGCACGAGGAGGTAGCGCGGTTGTGCGGCGGGGGCATAACCGACGAAGAGTGCGGAGGTGTTGGTGGTGCCAGTCTTGCCTGCGACAGTGGTTGCCGGGATGGCGGCCAGTCTGGCTGTGCCATAGCTTACGGCTTCTTCCATGCCAGCGAAGATTGGGCGGAGGCGCTCCTCGCGATGACGGGCGACAAGGCGCTTGG
>JBKJUN010000769.1:0-7679 GCA_046590555.1 Bryobacter sp.
CCAGAGTTTATGTAGCAACACTGCCAACTTCCTGGCCACAGCAACAACGGCTCGTTTCTTGGCGTTGGATCCTCCGCGCTGGCACAACTTCAAGCCCCACTGCTTCAGTGCCGTGTCTTGACCATAAGTTCCCAGTAGACAGTGTGCACTTTGTACCAGTAACTTGCGTAAGTAGACGTCGCCAGCCTTCGTGATTCCCAATTGCGGATTCTGCCCGCCACTTTGTTGCTGTCGAGGCCGCAGGCCGAGGAAGGCGCCCACCGACCGGCTTTTTAAAAACCTGCCAGGGTCCGCAATTGTTAATACGAATGTCAACGCGGTCAGCGTCCCAACTCCCGGTACCGTCTTCAAGGCTTGCACTGCCGGATAATGCCCGGCGGCGATCTTCTCGACCTGTTCGTCGTAGTTGTCGATCTCTTGCGTCAAGGATTGAACGATGGTGAAGGTACCTTCGAGGTGCGGCAAGAGCTCTTCGGGAACACTGCCCTTGCAACGCTGGAAAAACTGATCGCTGCCTGCATGCGGCAACCTGACCCCAACGCCTTTCACCATATCGCGTAAGCTGTGTATAGATATGGAGACAACTTATAGTGCGCCCCTTGACTGAAGGATAGCTGTCAAATCTTTCTAAACCAGTTCCAGCCGTTTCAGCTTTAGATGGCCGGCATCTACATGAGCAAGGTCATATTGCGCTTGTTGGATTAGCCAGCTTTCCGCGCTGCCGCCAAAAACTTTTGATAGCCGCACGGCCATTTCTGGGGATATGCCGCGCCTCCCGTTCACCAGTTCAGATAGTGTGGTGCGGGTGACGCCCAGGGCGGCGGCACCGGTGATACTCAAGCCCAAAGGCTGAATGCATTGCCGCAACACGAAGCCGCCGGGATGGGGTGGGTTTCTCATAGGCATAGTTCAAAGTCCAACTTTCAGTGGTAATCAACCAAATCAACATCGTAAGCATCATGCTCAACAAAGCTGAAAATCACAAGCCAATTGGCGCGAACAGTTACAGCGTAAAAGTCCTTCAGTTTACCCTTGAGCGGATGAAGCCGAAAACCAGGCAAATCCAAGTCAGTAACGGTTCGGGCTGCATCAAGACGCGCCAGTATGTCGCGCAACTTGACGGCATCTTCGGCCATGACGCCGCGTGGATCGTCATCTTCGTGAAGCCGCTTTAGCCCTCTGTGACGGATCGACCGGATTATTCCCAAAGTGTAATGCGTTAGGTAATGGAGGCCAGTGGAGGTTCGGAGCGCGATTTAGCGCTGATTCATGAATGCTTCTTATTTGAACTCGGGGCCGATGGCAATTAGTTCTTTGGCGGTGCGGTGGAAGAGGTGTTTGCCGTCAAAGGAGACTGTGTTTTGGCTCCAGGTTTTGCCCAAGGGGCCGAGGTCGTTGACGCTCAGAATCGCCTTCTCGTCGAGAACTTTTGCTCTGGCGTCGATGACGTAGGTGGTGCCTAGCGAGATTGTGAAGTAGAGCTTGTGGTTGAGCGCTACAGGGCTGCCCCAGAAGGCCGGGGTCTCCCAGCCGTCCATGCGGGAGCGGTCTTCTGTCGCTATGTCTACGCCAGCGGAATTTGTCGATTCGGTTCGGAGGGGGATTCCGTAGATGCGCTTGCCTGAGTCGTCGATGGCTACGGGTAATTCCAGATATTCGACTTTGCCTGTAGTTGTGTTTACTCGCCCGATTGAATAGGCAGGGCCGGCGCGGCCTTTTGGGGGCTTACGGTTGCGACGGTGGTTGGTGCTCACCAGCACGTAGTGGTAGCCATCAACTACTATGTTGGCGTGCCAGGCGGGCTGAACTCTGATGACTTCGTCTGCGGCCAGGGGGAGAGAGTCTTTGGTTTCGCGGAGGTTGATGTTGGTGAGGACATCGTAGCGGGATTCAGTTTTGTTCCAGCGGCGGTAGTCTACATTTGCGATGAGAGACTGGGTGCGGAGGAGCTTGCCGGTTTGGGCATCGAAGACGAGGTGTGATTCTTCGGGGTTGAGGCGGAACCAGTAGGCGTATTTTGGGTCCCAGTGCATGACGTAGAGGGCTTGCCAGGTGGGGGCTTGTTCGATGCCATCGCCAGCGACGAATTGCCAGAGGCTTTTGCCGGATTTGGCATCGGTGAGGCTGAGGCCTACTGGAGCCTCGGGGACGTCATGCCAGCCGCCGCGGCCGTGGAGGATGGCGAGGTTGCCGTCTTTGGTTTTGCCGAGACGGGGTGTGTTGTAGGTGGTGGTGCCGTCGGTATTGGTCCAGACGACTTTGCCGGTGAGTTTGTCGATGGCGCGGAGGTAGTTCCAGTCAGGCTTTTGGACTGGTTCAACGTTGTAAATATAGTCTCCGGCGAGGATCGGTTCGAATTGTTTGTTGAAGGGGAAGGGTGCGCCCCAGGGCTTGAAGGTGCGACGCCAGACTTCGTGGCCGTCGATATCCCAGCAGCCCATTTCGCCACTCGCGTTGGTAAACCAGACGTGCTTGCCGTCGGTGGCGGGTGTTGGAGTTGTTGAGTCCGAGTAGGCGTAGTTCATGGGACTTTTTTCAGTGCCGTTCAGGGTTACGGTCCAGAGGGTTTTGCCGGTGTGTTTGTCGATGGCCATGCCGGTAATGCGGGTGCTGAAACCTTTTTCGCCGGCGGCGAAGGTGGTGAGGAAGAGGCGGTTACCCCAGATGGCGATTCCGCTTTGGCCGGTGTTGGGGAGGGGGATGCGCCAAGCGATGTTCTTGTTGCGAGCGACGGACCACTGGGTGGGAGGCTCCGAGCCGGTGACTTGCCAGGTGCCGTTCGGGCCGCCGGCCTGGGGCCAGTTCTGGGCTAGCAGCAGGAGTGGCGTTGTTAAGAGAATGAGGCGCATTGCGAGTTGAGTGTATCGCTATATGCTGGTGGCTGGAGGTGGTGATGGCTTATTCGAGACTGCTGACATGTGTGGGGTGCGGGACGCAGAACCGGATTCCGGCGCGGTTCCTGGCGAGTACCGGGCGGTGTGGGGTTTGTAAGAGGGAGCTTGCGCCTTTGAGTTCGCCGCTGGATGTGGATGAGTCTAGTTTCGATGAGATTGTTGGAGCAGTGAAGGTGCCGGTGCTGGTGGACTTTTGGGCTGAGTGGTGCGGGCCTTGCAAGATGGCTGCGCCGGAGGTGAAGGAGTTGGCGCGGGAGATGGCGGGACGAGCGATTGTATTGAAGGTGGATACGGAGGCGAACGGTGGGCTGGGGGCGAGGTTTAGGGTGCAGTCGATTCCGAACTTTATGGTGTTTCGGGATGGGAAGGTGGTGATGCAGCAAGCTGGGGTTGTGCCCCGGGCTATGATGCGGAAGTGGCTGGAGGGCGCTTGAATCCAAGGAAGGGCGACTACAGTTCAACTGTTAAACTGTTCACATGGCATCTGCAATGGAACTCGTTTCGGTCAAGAATAAATTTCAAATTGTCATTCCACAGAGGATTCGAGAGGCACTGCATCTCGATGTAGGTGATTTGCTTGAAGCGAGCATCGTTGATGGAAAACTCACTTTTACACCCAAGTCGGTAGTTGATCGACATATTGCCGAGGGGCTGGACGATTTGAAACAGGGCCGTACCCACGGACCCTATAGGACCGCTAAATCTGCAATTTCAGCGCTCGATGCGAAGATTGCCAAGTCAAGAAAGAGATGATGCAGGTTCGATTTACTGATCGTGCCTACGAGGACTATGCAGATGCATTGCCCTCAGTTAAGAAGGCATTTGCAAAGCAACTTCAATATTTACTTTCCAATCTTCAGCATCCATCGCTCCATGCGAAAAAATACGATGCAGCCAACGATGTTAGGCAAGGACGGGTGAACAGAAGCTGGCGCTTCTACTTTACGATTGATGGCGAGGAGTATGTGATTTTGTCAATCATTGCTCATCCCAAATAGTTTGGCATTTCACCGTTGCTTACGGCGTAATGCCAATACAGCCAAGCCGGCGAAGGTGAGGGCGATCGCTGATGGTTCTGGGACGGAGTTAGGTGGATTGAGGTCGATTGAGTTCTGGGGGATGGTGAGGAGGATTCCACGATCCACACCGAGGCCGGTGGGCAGGATGTGCAACTCCAGGGTGAAGAGGCCAAAGCGGTTCTGCAGATTGAACGAGCCAGCGCCCAGAATTTCATCGCCATAGTAGCCGTTGCCAGAGGCGATTTGCTGCGTTGTGGTTTCTCCAAAGATGATGGTGTTGGAGTTGCCGTCAGTGATGGGGCTGGGTGCCCCAGTAGAGCTGCCGTAAATGATGAAGAGACGATAGAGAAAGTTGCGGCTCTCGGTGGGGAGAGACTCGCCGAAGATGATTGTGTTGGAGGTGCCATCGGTAATTCCGCCGTTCTCTGGAAGACGGGTGCGCGTGGGCGGCAAGGTGTTTTCCAGGCTGATGGTGTTTGAGGTGCCGTCTTTGATGCCCGGTGTTGAGACTTCGTCTACACGGAAGGACCACGAGACAGGTACAGGCGCGGGCAGTACAGTTCCGAATCCGCTGGAGCTGAGGTTGCCGCCGGCTCTTACTGTGAGTTCACAGGTGGTGCAGATGGTAGAGCCTTTGTTCTCGGCTGCGGCAGAGCCTGCGATCTTGAAGCCGGTGATTCCATTGCTGGTGGGCAAAGGGGTTGACGCAATTGTGTTCACGCCAAAGAGGCCGAAGGAGGCTGCGAGCGTTGGAGTTACTGATGTTGTGGTGACGTCGAAGACGATGGCGGCCTGCAGGGCCGACGTGCCGGCTAGTAGAGCTAGGGCCAGGATCGGATTTGTTCTCATGCTGTCTACAGTGCTGAGCGATGCAGAAGTGGACCACGCTCTCTGACTCAAAAAGTACCAGGACCTTCGTTTTGATCTGTGTGATCTAATCGCAAGATGATGGCTGTTGCGCGATTGTCGCTGATCTTTTCTTTGTTGTTGGTGTGTGGTTTTGGGCAAGCGCCTGTTGAGGATGTACGGCAGACTTATGCCAAGCTGTGTTCCGGATGTCATGGGGCGGATGCGCGGGGGTCGCAACAGGGTCCGGGGCTGTCGGGGAATTTGCGGTTGCGCAAGAGGTCGGCGCAGAGTTTGCGCAATGTGATTGTGAGGGGAATTCCGGCAGCGGGGATGCCTGGTTTTGAATTGCCTGCGGCTACGCTTGATTTGTTGGTGGGGCTGGTGGTGTCGCTGAACGCTTCGGCGTCAGAGAGTAATGTGCCGGGGAATGTGGCGGCGGGGAGTGAGTTCTTCTTTGGCAAGGGGCAGTGTTCGAATTGCCATATGGTGTCGGGGCGGGGCGCGGCGGTGGGGCCGGATCTATCGAGTGTCGCCACCGAGCTAACTGTCGATCAGTTGCGCGATGCTTTGGTGAAGCCTTGGGTGAGGATTCTGCCGGGTTATGAGTTGGTGACGCTGGACCTTAAGAAGGGCGGGAGCTTGCGGGGTTTTGCGAGGAACCGGACGGCATATGAGATTTCATTGCAAGATCTTAAGGGCGGTTTGCGTCCGGTGTTGCTGGAGGAGGTGAACCGAGTGACGGAAGAGAAGACGTCACTAATGCCGGTGGTGAATGCTAGCCAAGCTGAGTTGCAGAATACGGTGGCGTTTTTGAGCAGCTTGAACGGATTGAAAGCTGGCATGGTCGTCGAGAAGTCTGGCGGGGTGGACTTTGACCGGATCCTGAATCCGAAGCCCGGGGACTGGCTGACTTACAACGGCAATCTAAGTGGCAATCGCTATAGTCCGCTCAAACAGATTGATCGGACGAATGTGAAGAAGTTGAAGCTGGAGTGGGCGTTCTCGGTTCCGTTGTGGACGCAGTTCTTGCCGGATACGCCTTATTTTCGCGAGAATATGCGCTACTTCGGGTTAGAGACGGTGCCGTTAGTAGTAGATGGAATCATGTATGCGACGGGGCCGAATCAGGTCTTTGCTTTGAATGCGGCGACCGGGCAGCAGAGCTGGCAATACTCGCGGCCACGTACGCCAGGGCTTGTGTCGGACCCTTCGCTCGGGACCAATCGCGGGGTGGCTATCTTGGGTGACAACCTGTTCTTTGTTACCGACAATGCGCATCTGATTGCGATTCATCGTGTGACTGGGAAGCTGGTGTGGGAGACGGTGATGTGGGATGAGGCGCAGAAGTATGGCGGGACGATTGCGCCATTGATTGTGAAAGATATGGTGGTGGCCGGTGTGGCTGGCGGGGATTGGGGGATTCGCGGATTTGTTGCCGCTTACAAGGCCGGGACGGGGGAGCGGGTGTGGCGTCAGTGGACAGTGCCTGCGGCGGGCGAGACTGGGATTGAGACCTGGAAGGGGAATGGCTACAAGCTGGGCGGGGGCTCGACCTGGCTGACGGGCTCTTATGATGCTTCAACCGATACGTTGTTTTGGGCGACGGGGAATCCATGGCCGAACTCTGACGATCGCGATCGTGGCGGGGACAATCTGTTTACGGATAGTGTGTTGGCTCTGGATCCTGGCAGCGGGAAGATGAAATGGTATTACCAGTTCACTCCGCATGATACGCATGACTGGGATGCGACCGAGCCAAATGTGCTGATCGATGCCGAGTATCAGGGGCAGATGCGGAAGCTGATGTTGCATGCGGATCGCAATGGGTTCTTCTATGTGTTTGACCGGACGAACGGGAAGCTGTTGCTGGCGAAGTCGTTTATGCAGCGGCTGACGTGGGCGAGTGGGATTGGGAGTGATGGGCGGCCGGTGATGGTGAAGCCGGGGGAGCTAAGTTGCCCGGATCATGCGACTAACTGGAACGGAACTTCTTATAGCCCGGTGACGCGGCTCTATTATGTGATTGCGATTGAGAAGTGTGTGGTGAATTTGTTGCCGGGGAGTTGGAAGACGGCACGGCCGGCGGAGGATCCAGGGAAGAAGTATTTGCGGGCACTGGATATCGAGACGGGGAAGACGGTTTGGGATGTGCCGCTGGTGGGGCCGGTGGATGGCAAGCGCGTGGCGGGGATCCTGGGGACTGCTGGAGGGTTGCTGTTTTATGGTGACCCGAGCGGATACTTTATTGCGGCTGATGAGCGGGATGGGAAGACGCTTTGGAAGATTGGGCTCAATGCGACGATCAAGACTTCGCCGATGACTTATAGCGTGGGTGGGAAGCAGTATGTAACGCTGGCTGTGGGGTCGAATGTGATGACGTTTTCGCTGCCGGATTAGGCAGGCTGCATTCGCGCTTGTGTGGGCGGGGTGAAAGTAATAAACTTACGGGTTCTTAAAGGAACCGAACATGCTCAAAATTGCCGTTATTTTGCTGGCGCTATCCGCCTCCGTCCACGCTCAGGTTCTATATGGATCATTGACTGGCAACGTAACCGATGCTTCGGGTGCTCCCGTTCCGGCTGCAGATGTATTGGTGCAGGAGCGAGGTACAGGACTACAGCGAAAAACGACGACCAATGACGCAGGTGTCTATACGATCCCTACTCTCCCAGGAGGTAAGTATACGGTCTCCATCACAAAGCAGGGCTTTGTTGTGTTCAAGGCTCAGGATGTCATTGTTTCGGTAAACGCTGCCACGCGCATAGACGCGAGACTTCAGGTCGGTGGAGTGAGTGAGAGCATTCGAGTGGAGGCTACTCCGCCTGCGTTGCAGACGGATCGTGCGGAAGTTCGTGCGGAGATCACTTCAGAACAACTTGCCAATGCTCCGCTGCCGCCCGGACGCAACTACACGCAG
>JBKJUN010000188.1:0-5335 GCA_046590555.1 Bryobacter sp.
ATGCGGTGCGAGTCTCCGAGGAATGAATCTCGGGCAGCAGCATAGTGTTTCGCTTTCCGTCTGCCCCCGAGGAGGATCGATGATTTAGAGACCTAAGAGTGGGGTTTGCCGCTGAACGGCATGGGCTTGATGGGCTCTTTCGAGAAGCAAGATCTGGGGTTCGGAAACGAAAAGCGAACAAGGTGTTGATGGAGGGCACCTGATTGTTTTCGCCGGGATGGAGAAGGCAACGCTGGTGACTTTTGATAAGAGGATGTCGAAGCAGGCGAAGGGGGCTGAGGTGGATTGCCGGTTACTGGTTGCGAGCTAAGAGCACCAAGCCTTGATCGACCTCACGGTGAAGCCTTGTGGGCCGCCAAGAAGAAGCCTCATGAAAACGACAGTGTCCTGCGGCCGGTGGGTCGGGAGCTTGGAGTTGGTTTGACGACAATTTGAACGTCCTGGCCGAGTTGGATCAGACAATCCAGAAGGCGCCGCTCTGACACACCGCGAAATTGCCCCCTGAGAAGAGTAGAGAGCTTAGGCTGAGTCAAGCCGAGCTTTTTTGCGGCCTCGGTCTGTGTTAGCCCCGAAGCGTCTATCAAGTCACTGATCTTCATCACCAATTCTGCCTTGACTTGAATAGATACGTGGTTTGGGAAGCCAAGGTCCTCATAAACATTGCCGGAGCTTTTCTCAATTCTAAGGCCCTTGAAAGATCTTGTGGTCTTCATAAGTTCATTTCCTTCGCAATGGTTTCTGTCAGTTCGAGGCGAGACTTGATCAGTTCCAAATCACGATTTTGGGTTGCCATGCCCTGCTTGGACTTTTCCTGAAAAACGTGCAAAACGAAAATCCCCGGGGGCAGGTGGACTATATAGATAACTCTGAAAGCTCACCCTGAATGCTCCTCACAAATCTCCATGATAGAACTCGAGCTAAAGCCTTTCAGCGGCTCAAGTCTTGCTTTTAGGTTCCTACCCAAAAGACAGACCTAAGACTCTTGCTGTCCGGCATGCTTAAATTATACCTATATAGGAATGATATCGAAGAGTCAGTCGTAAGAGGGGTGCCTCCGTAGTACTTGGACGGGCTTTGTCCCAATAGACCGCAAGCTTCGCGGCTAGTATGATGTGCTTCATGCGTCGTATTTCAATTTTTGTTTTTGTTTCGATGGTCGGGTTGGGGCAGCCGATGACACGGCAGATGCAGGTGGACAAGATCTTCTCCGCTTTTAATAGCCAAACGCCGGGGTGCGCGGTGGGGGTGTCTCAGGCGGGCAGAGTGGTGTTGACAGGTGGTTATGGGATGGCGGATCTCGAGCGAGGTGTGGTGATCGGGCCGGGGACTGTTTTTGAGAGCGGGTCTGTCGCCAAGCAATTTACGGCGGCGACACTGATTTTGCTGGCGCAGCAGGGAAAGATTTCGCTCGACGACAAGATGGGGAAGTATCTGCCGGAGTTGACCGTGGCAACGGCTGGAGTGACGATTCGGCAGGTGATGAGCCACATCAGCGGGATGCGGGAGTGGCGGCCAGTGGCTACGTTTAGTGGTCGCGATGAGAATGAATCGGTTCTCTCCAATAAAGATTTGCTCGCGTTCGCTTCGCGGCAGAAGGCCTTGAATTTTGACGCTGGGAGTGCTTATAGCTATTCAAATACCGGGTACAACATTGCGACGATTCTGGTGGAGCGCGCGCTGGGTAATGGGACGACTTTTCAGGCTTATACGCAAGAGAATGTGTTTGGGCCGCTAGGGATGACCAATACCAAGTGGCGGGATAACTTTCGCGCTATTGTTCCTGGGAGGGCGCTGGCTTATACGCGCCGGGCCGATGGGGTGATTGAGCAGGCGACTCCAATCGGGAACATTATTGGGGCTGGTGGATTGCTAAGTACCGTTGGGGACTTGCTGAAGTGGAATGAGAATTTTGCTGAGCAAAAAGTGGGGGGCAAGGAAATGGTGGAGTTACAACAGAAGCGGGCCGTGCTCAATAACGGGAAGACGATTGCTTATGCGGCAGGGTTGCAGGTGGCTGTCGTTGATGGGTTGAGGGAGGTGTCACACGCTGGAGCTACTGGTGGTTATCGAACGTGGCTCGGCCGGTATCCGGATCAGGGGCTTTCTGTTGCGGTGCTTTGTAATTCCGCTCAGGCGGTGCCGACTGCACTGGGGCGTGATACCGCTCGGTTATGGACTGGCGCGGTGAAGCAGAATGTGGCTCAAACGAATGGAGTGGATGTGTCGGGGATGGCCGGGTTGTACCGGAAGCTTCGCGATAACTCGGCGGTGGAAGTGAAGGCTAAGGATGGCCAGTTGGTGTTGCCGGGCGGAGCTGCGATTACTGCTGGTGAGGGAGGGCGACTTTTGATTCCTGGGGAGAACGGGGACACGGTTTACATGAAGGTGGAGCCCGCCAAGCCGATGGCTCGGGAATTGGCTTCATATGCTGGTGAGTATTCCACGCCCGAGGCGGGATCGAAGTTAGTGATTGCGGTGAATGCCCGGGGGTTGCTGACGATGCGGATTGGCGGAGGTGAGGCGATGGTGCTGACTCCGACATTCCAGGATGCGTTTAGCTCTGGCGAGGGTTCAATTCTGTTTCGACGCGACGCTGCTGGCAAGGTGGTTGGCTTGAGTGTGGGCGATGACCGGGTCTGGGATCTGCGGTTTGAGCGGGTGAAATGATGCGCTCGCTCTTTTTGCTGGCTGTTAGCACGTTAGTCTTTGCTGGTGAAATACCCTGGCGGATGGGGGAGTTGCGGAAGACTCCTCAGAGCTGGGTGGTGGAGACGGAGGAGGCTGGGGTAAAGGCGCTTTGGATTGCAGGGCCTTTGTATCAGGGGAAGCCAACTCGGGCTTTTGCTTATTATGGGGTGCCGGCGGGGAGTGCGAAGGTGCCGGGGATGGTTTTGTTGCATGGCGGGGGAGGGACGGCTTTTGCCGAGTGGGTGAGGATATGGAATGCTCGCGGGTTTGCAGCTATTGCCGTAGACACGGTAGGGACTTTGCCGGAGAAGGCCATGGAGTCGAAGTTATGGGACCCGAAGCGGGCGCGGCATGAATTTTCCGGGCCGGCCGGATGGGGGGATTTTGCAAATGTCGATTCTGCGGTGACCGATCAGTGGACTTATCACGCGGTTGCGGTATCGGTGGCGGCGCATTCGTTTTTGCGGGCGCAGCCGGGTGTTGATGCGGGGCGGATTGGATTGACGGGGATTAGCTGGGGTGGGTATCTAACTAGCATTGTCGCCAGTGTCGATTCACGGTTTCGCTTTGGGGTTCCAATTTATGGATGTGGGTACCTGGGGGAGGATTCGGCCTGGCTTAAGGACTTTGAAAAGTTGGGTGCGGCGCGGGCTGCTAAGTGGTTGGAGCTTTGGGACCCTTCGTCCTATTTGGTTCATGCGAAGCGGCCTTTGTTCTGGATCAATGGGACGAATGATTTTGCTTATGTGATGCGGTCGTGGCAGAAGTCTTACCGGATGCCTCGGGGGGAGCGGTTGCTGAGTTTGCAGGTGCGGATGAAGCATAGCCACGCGGATGGGGCCAAGCCGGAAGAGGTGTTTGCTTTTGCCAAGGAGAGGTTGATGGGTGGGCCTCGGCTGATTGAGATTTCGAAGCAGGGGGCGGGTTGGGCGGTTTACTCTCGTGGGTCGAGGCCAGTGAAAGCGGAGCTTTGCTTCACTCGCGATACCGGACGTTGGCAGGACCGCAAGTGGGAGACGTTGCCGGCTAGTATCGACGAGAAGGCGCGACGGGTGAGTGGGGTGGTGCCTGACGGGGCTGTTGTTTACTACCTAAATCTGGTGGATGCGGCGGGGCTGATTGTATCGACTGAACATGTGGAACGTTAAAGGAGTTCTACCTGATCGTTGATGCGCAAAAGCGTAAAGCGCGCGGACCACTAAGATGGAGCAAGCAGGCTGGCTTAAGGAGAGATGAAGTTGATTACATATCGGATTGGCAATGAGTTGGATCTGGATTCGGTGATTGAGCTTTACCGGGCATCGACGCTGGGGGAGCGGCGGCCGGTGGATGAACGAGAGCGCATGGGGTTGATGGTGGCAAATGCGAACCTGGTGGTGACGGCCTGGGATGAGGAATTGTTGGTGGGGATTTCGAGGTCGCTGACCGACTTCGTGTATGCGACTTATCTTGCGGATCTGGCGGTGCGTTTATCGCACCAGCGCCTGGGAATCGGCAAGGAGTTAATACGCCGAACGCGAGCTGAGGCTGTGCAGGCGAATCTCATTTTGCTGGCTGCACCAAAGGCAGTGGATTACTACCCGCACATTGGCTTTGAGCAGCACGGTTCGGCCTGGATACTAAAGGCGACTAGCGCGTTGTAGGCCAGACAACGCCTTGATCTTTTTTAGTGACCGGGGCGATGCCTTTGAAGTGGAACTTCTGGAGGCGTTGGCCGCGATACGTTTCGGTGGTGTAGATGTTGCCTTTGGAGTCTGTCGCGATGGAGTGGACCGCGTAGAACTGACCCGGCTGACGGCCACCATCACCGAAGGTGGTGAGGACTTCGAGGGTGTCGCGCTTGAGGACGTGGACCTTCATGTTGGAGCCGTCGGCGACATAGATGTAGTTCTGGCCGGGATCTTTTGAGAGGGCGATATCGAAGACTGAGCCGTCGCCGAGAGTGTTCTTTTCAATGAAGACTTCTTTGACGAAGGTGCCGTCGGATTTGAAGACCTGGATGCGGTCGTTGGTGCGGTCGCAGACGTAGAGGAGGTTGTCGTTGGCCAAGGCTACGCAGTGAACTGGAGTACGGAATTGTTTGGCGACGGGAGCGGCCGGGTCGTAGGCGGGGAGTTGGGTGTCGTCTGGCTTGGAACCATAGGCACCCCAGTGACGCTTGTATTCGCCGGTGTCGGCGTTAAAGACGATGACGCGGCGATTGCCGTAGCCGTCGGCGACGTAGAGTTCGTTTGTTTTAGCGTCGACGATGGACTTGGCAGGCAGGCGGAGATTCTTTGTATCGTTGCTGCCCTTGCTGGCATTGGGTTGGCCGATTTGCATGAGGAGCTTACCGGCCTGGGTGAACTTTAGGAGCATTGAATCCTGGACTGGCCCCGCGTCGGCCATACGGTCTTCGTTGTGAGCGATGGGGGCTGCCTGCTTGCCGCGGCCATTGCCACCGATCCAGACATTGCCTTTGTAATCGACATCAATTCCGTGATTGGAGGAGGGCCAATTGTAGCCGCTGCCGGGGCCGCCCCAAGAGCCAACGAGGTCACCCTGTGGGTTGAATTCAAGGACTGGAGGCGCAGCAGCGCAACAGATGCTCGCCTTGGGCGTCATGGTGGCGTATTGCTCTTTGGGCTCGAGTGAGGCCTGACGGTGG
>JBKJUN010000965.1:0-2440 GCA_046590555.1 Bryobacter sp.
CCAGTTCCTGGGCATCAAACTTGCCTCGATAAGCAGGCATCCACGACCGCGTCGGGCTCTCTTCTCTCACGTCGTTCCGATCGCTGCGGTCGATCGATCGGAACGACGTGAGAGAAGAGAGCCCGACGCGGTCGTGGATGCCTGCTTATCGAGGCAAGTTTGATGCCCAGGAACTGGCCGATCTGATCGCCTATCTGGCAAAACAAAAGGGTGTGCAATGAGATCGAGATTGTTATTGCTCGTATTGAGTGTTTGTGTAGCTAATGCTCAGGTAAGCTGGGAGCGGCTAAAGAATGCAGAGCGGGAGCCGCAGAACTGGCTGACACATTCTGGCTCCAATCTAAGCCAGCGACATAGTGCGCTTAGCTCGATTCACCCCGGCAACGTTAAAGATCTTGAGTTGAAGTGGGTTTTTCAAGCGGCTTCATTCGAGAAGTTTGAAGCCACCCCACTGGTTGTGGACGGGATCCTGTACACCGTGCAGGCACCGAACGATATCGTGGCGATGGATGCGGCGACGGGGCGTATTTTCTGGACCTACAATTACGCGCCTTCCAAAGAAAGCAGAGTCTGCTGCGGGAGAGTGAACCGGGGACTGGCGATTCTGGGTGATTTGCTCTATATGGGGACCATTGACGGGCACTTGATTGCCGTTGATGCCAAGAGCGGAAAGCCGGTTTGGAAGATCGCCGTGGATCGGCCAGAAGCTGGTTATTCGCTGACTCATGCGCCGTTGATTGTGAAAGACAAGGTGCTTGTGGGTGTGGCTGGCGGAGAGTATGGAATTCGAGGATACATCGCCGCCTATGATTCGAAGACAGGTAAAGAGGCTTGGCGATTCTATACGGTGCCCGGGCCGGGGGAAGCTGGCAATGAGACATGGGCAGGCGATTCCTGGAAGACCGGCGGTGGTTCAATCTGGGTGACAGGATCTTATGACGCTGAGACCAACCTGACCTATTGGGGCGTTGGAAATCCGGGGCCGGATTGGAATGGCGATGGACGCATGGGCGACAACCTATATTCCGATTGTGTGGTGGCTCTTGATGCCGATACAGGAAAGCTGAAGTGGCACTATCAGTTCACGCCGCATGATGAGTTGGACTATGACGCAGTGCAGGTGCCAGTGCTTGGCGATGTCGAGGTGCAAGGGCGCAGGCGGCAGGTGATTCTATGGGGCAATCGCAACGGGCTGTATTATGTGCTGGACCGCAAGACGGGTGAGTTTCTGACAGGAAAGCCATTTACCAAGGTGACCTGGATGGATGGCTTTGATGCCAAGGGCCGGCCAAAGAAAGTGGCTGGGATGGCACCATCGAAGGAAGGGACTCTGATTTATCCGGGCGTCCAAGGAGCGACGAACTGGTATTCGCCCTCTTATAGCCCGAAGACGGGTATGTTTTATTTGTCGGCCTGGGAGAATAGCTTCTCGTCGTTTGTGAAGGCTGAAGAAACTTACAAAGAAGGTCAAAAGTTTCTCGGGGGCTATCCGCGTTCCAGCTTTGGATTGAGCCGTGGAGCACAGGCCAACATCAGAAAGCGCGAGCAGGGGCATGGAGCGGTGATGGCACTGGATGCGGCAACGGGTGAGAAGAAATGGCAACTGGACTTTGTCGATGTGACGGATTCAGGGATTTTGACGACCACAACGGATCTGCTGTTTGCAGGTAACCGCGAGGAGCATTTCTATGCGATTCATGCGCGAACCGGTGCCGTGCTGTGGCGTACGTCGCTGGGCGGGGCTATCGCGAGCGGGCCGATGACTTATGCCGTCAATGGGCAGCAGTATGTAGCGGTATCTGCAGGCAACAGCCTGTTTGTGTTTGGATTGCGCCGTTAGATTTGAGGAAGTGAAGCGGCTGCAGCGGCCTGTCCTACGCGGCGGCTGGCCTCATCCGGAAGACGGACGTCGATGCTGAGATATGGAAAGTCTTTGGCCAGGACCTCGTTGGCGACGCGCAGGATGATATCCCCCCCTTCGCCCGTCGTCACACGGCCCATCACGAGAACCGTACCGATGTCATAGTAGTTGGCATAGTGGGCCAGAGCATAGCCAAAGTAAACACCGATAGTCTGATAAATCTTTTCGGTTCGCGGGTCTCCTTGCTTGTGGAGAGCCTGAACGTGTTCTAGACGCTCAGGAACTCCCATCTCAAAAGGGAACTCAAGGCCTGCTGGAGTGAGCAGGCGGTTGACAGCTTGTTGTGACAGGTATTGTACGCCGCAGCCACGGTCATTAGACCATTCATCAGGCGGCGCGAGCGGGTTCATATCGATGGGAACGAAGGCGAGTTCGTCGAGCCAGGTGGTAATGTTCCCTGCCCCGTCCACATAGCCTGCGGCAAGGCTGCTACCGAAGGCGAGGCCGAGGACGCGGTTGCGATTGAGCGACATAGAGCCGGCCAGAGCCGACACTGCACCGTCGTTAGCGACAACCACG
>JBKJUN010000977.1:0-2364 GCA_046590555.1 Bryobacter sp.
TGAAGCAGTCGTCCCACATCTTGAACTTCTCGGCACTCATCCGCGTCAGCACCGGGTTGATCAGCTCAAAAACCTGCCTACCAATCTCGATATAAATCACCCTTTGCGACACCCCAACTTGAATCGCGGCAATCCCCCGCCCAAAGCCCTGCACCCGCTGAAACTCATGTAGCGTGTCCCGCAAATCTTCGAGAGTCGCAAAAGCCTCGCTCATCTCCGTAACTTCCTGCGAGATCGCCCGCAATAGAGGATCACCCAGTTCCACAATTCGTCGAATCGCCATACTGGTATCATACCCATGCCCACCATCCCGCTGATCGTAGTCTGGTTCGCCGTCCTCTCCGGCTACCTCCCGTACAACATGGGCTTTGCCTTCTTAAACCCAATGCTGGTCATCGCCTACGGCTTCCTGAGCCTCCTGATTGCCGCCAACGTACCCAGCCCCAAACATGCAATCCTCGCCTCTGCTGCCACCACCCTCCTCGCCCTGATCACGGTGAACGCAACCAGCGGCATCCCGCACCTGGTGCTCCCCGCCGCCACCATCATCCTCTGCAGCCTGCTCTTGAGTGCAACAGGCACACTGGCTACGACCGGCATCCGCGCCCTTCTGCTGTCGCGGGGCAAACACGAAGACCAGATCCGCACCTATCTCCGCATCGCCTTTGCCGTTCTTGCCATTCTGATCTATAACAACAGCTACCTCCCCTACGAAACCAAGATGTGGCTGGCCGAACGCACCACCAATTCGCACCTCATCCGCTTCGCACTGTTAACGTCGATTCTATTGCTGGCAGTCTGGCGCACCGCCAAGTCGCAATCCATCAGGATTACCGAAATGCAGCCTTGAATCCTTCCTGCTCAAAATGTCGATCATTGGTCAACACCTCTGTTAGCCCTTTCGCTTTCATTGTCTGCATCGAAATACAATCAACAAGGCTATAGCGCTTATCCGCCTGTCCCGATAGAGCCTCAATCCTGCAAGAAACGATTCTCTGCTCTGAGCAACCACTTCTACGGCTCGATCCCGTAAGATGTCTTCCACAACCAAAGCCACTTCTCGTCTTAATAAAGATGGTGCCCCGCAAAAGAAAGTCAAATATTCGGTCAGCACTTCATCAGTTGTCACAAGCTCGGCGCGAATCCCCACCGCACGCTCATGGTATTGATCTGTGGAATCCGTCAAGGCAATCCAGTAGAAGGTATCTGCGAAGACTTTCACTCTTCTCTCTTGGGAAGCGCGTGGATGTAGTGGTCATGCTGGCTCGCGCCGTCCGCTGGCATCGCGGCGGAAATCTCTGCAGGTATTTTGCTCATCCGTTCAAGGATCACTTCAGAAATATGACGTGCCGGCGATGCCGACTCGACTGAATTTCCTGCCTGTACTTCAACTATCTCCTTCAAGAGCGTATCGAGCGACACACCGCGCCGTCTCGCCTGAGCAAGCAAGCCAGCTTCTACCTCCGGGCTCAAGCTCAAAGTGATGTTCATTTGTGGCGATTCCTCTATTCCCACAATACCGCCTACCCCCGTTTGTGGGAACATGACCATTGACAATATAAAGTCTGACACGATGAAGATAGTTGCAAAATCTCCCTGCCGCGTAGACCTCTCCGGTGGCACCCTCGATATCTGGCCCCTCTACCTCAACCACGACAACGCCGTCACCGTAAACTTCGCCGTAAACCTCTACACCCACGCCGAAATCACCACCCGTACCGACAGCCGCATCATCCTTGAAACCCGCGACCTCGGCGGCCGCGAAGAATTCGAAAACATTGACGCCCTCGTCAACGCCAAAAAGTACAAGCTCCCTCTGCTCGCCTTCGCTCTCCGTTGGTACCGCCCCTCGACAGGCCTCCATCTCATCACCAACAGCGAAGCCCCCGCCGGCGCTGGCATCTCCGGCTCCTCCAGTCTGCTCATCACCCTCGGTGCCGCCCTGAACAAACTCACCAAACGCGGCTACTCGATCGAGAAGATCCGCGAAGTCGCTCAAAACATCGAAGCGCAAATCATCCAAGTCCCCACCGGATGTCAGGATTATTACCCCGCCATGTACGGCCGTGTCAGCGCTGTAGAACTCGGCTGCGACGGTATCGTCCGAAAAGAAATCCCCCTCGACCATGACGAGCTGGTCCAACGCGGCATCCTCGTCTACACCGGCAAGCCCCGCAACTCCGGCATCAACAACTGGGAAGTTACAAAGTCTTACATCGACGGCGACAAAACCGTCCGCCGCAACTTCGACAAGATCTCTGCCATCTCCAGCGCCATGCGCGTGGCACTGGAGAAAGCCGACTGGAATGAAGCCGGCCGCCTCCTCCGCGAAGAATGGTCCTTCCGCCGCAAGAACGCCCCCAC
>JBKJUN010000197.1:0-2056 GCA_046590555.1 Bryobacter sp.
ATTGATTTCATGCGACAAACTCTTCAAGCCAACGATTTCGGAAATTCGAATTCCGGTGCATTACACGTACCGGATTCCGCTGTCGGAGAAGTGGACGCTGGTTCCCAAGGGTCGTACTACTTGCTCAGTGTCCCGCAGGAGCAACCCAAGCTTCCGGCCGCTGTGGATTTCAGCAAGATGCAACTCAGAACCGCCAAGGGCTGGCTGTCACCAAACGCGAAGGAAAACCGGGAATCGATGTTGCGGCACCTCGGCGCGGACCTTGACCGGAGAGCCTCTCAGCCAAGCTACATCGCAGTGCAACGAGAACAAGCCCGAAAGACAGTCTCGGAGTTCGCCCAAAAGTGGATGGCAGAACAATTGGGCGAGCGGACCGCCAAGTTGCCGGTCAAGGTGATCTTTCCGGGTGAAACCTTCGCAGAAGGCGTCCCTTCGGCCAGAGCGGACTAGAACCCTGCCGCTTGCCCGCTCGATGCACTGCATCGGAACGACTCCCGAGGCCACGTCGAAGTCGGCAAGTCAACGATAAAAATCTCATCTGAAGGACAGCAACAGAACTTCGTCCGCGTCAATTACCCCGTTCGTCCGAAAGCATCTACACACGACCCAACGTCCAATCCATTCCCTCCCATATCAGCGTCCTCGCCATCACCGGCTTGGGCGCTTTTTTTTTCGTCCAACCAAGGAGCAATTCATGAAAGCGATTCGATCAAACCTCTCTACAGCATCGGGGTCCTGAATGTTGATTCTTCGTGATCCGGCTGCCGCTGTTCGCGTTCCCGATGCTGAGGTGCGCGTTCTGGTGGAGCAGCGGTTCGCAATGTTGTCCGCCGATGAACCGTACGACCCGGACGTCCTCGGCTACTTCATTGTGCTGGAGGACTGCGACGGACTCGGCGACCTCGATGCGCAACTCGGCTTCTCCATCTTGTCCAACCGCTTCGACGGGACTCATTTCGGTGAGGCGAATTACACCCCGTCCTTCGAGATCCTGGAAGAGCATGCCAGCTGCTATGAGATTGTGTTCGTCATCAGCGACGACGGCTACGGCGTGGAGATCTTCATACCGAAGGCCTGTCAGATTGACCGTGACCTGCTGTCCATGTGTCAGCGCTATGCAGTGCCGGCGCAGGAGCCAACTAGACCATGAGCGATCACAACTCCCCACCACTGGCCACCTTCGGGTGGTCTTTTCGTTTCTGGAGAACCAATGACACCACTCGAACCGATCGTTGAAGCGCTCGTGCACCGCCTTGACGGCAGCTTGCGCGAAGCCTTCGAGGAACGCGCCGGAATTATGCAGTTTGAAGCCGGGAGGTCTCGTGAACTTGCCGAGCCCCTCGCATTGCTCGATGTCCTGCGAATGAACCCACTGGCGCTGACCGGGGTTACGTGCCTACGGGCCAGCGTCGGCGGCAAGTATGCGTTCGTCATTGCCACGGACGAGGCCGGCGCGAGGGCAGCTCTGGCGGCATTAAGCGGCACAGGCGAGGCCACCGTGGACTTGCCCATGGCGCTGGCTCACCTCGGTGGGGCGGCACGCCTAACAGCACTGATTTGACGCACAAAAAACTGAGAAATACCACGTATCTGAAATGAAGGACTTCGGCCTTCTGAACATCAATCAACCTCAAAGGAGTATCCATGAACGAGCAATCCGTCCCTGACCCCCGCATTCTCAAAATCGGCGCCTGTCCATCGTTATCCGGCCGAACCAACATCACCTATCACGTCGCAGTCCGTGGGAAGGACGACATCTGCTTTCGCATCTGGGACACCAGCGGTAAGGGCGTGTTCAGCAAGGAATGGGTGTGTGCCTCGGCCATTCAGAAGGTTCTTGGCCAGCACGAATCGATCTCGGCGCCAATCCTGCTGCCTGTTTTCACGATCGGGCGCTCCGTGAACACTGCGGGATTCCTGCTTGCCGTTCTCAAGAACGAAGGGCTTGTGATGCAGGGACCTGATGCCCACAAGTACGTTCGCGTGCAGTCCGAGCAGTTCGTGAAAGACATGGCCGGGCTCATCAAGTCGGGTGCGAATCTGGACCCTGTCGCCG
>JBKJUN010000239.1:0-11054 GCA_046590555.1 Bryobacter sp.
GGGTTCATGAAGGTGAACGCGAAGAAGCTGTGGCTGTGGTGATTGGCGATTTGAAATCGGCTCCGCCGCCGGTTTTGCGGATCCATTCGCAGTGCCTTACTGGCGATGTGTTTCACAGTCTTCGCTGTGATTGCCGGCAGCAATTGGAGATGGCTCTGGCTGCGATTGGGAAGCTAGGCCGCGGCCTGGTTATCTACGAGATGAAGGAAGGCCGGGGGATTGGCATCATCAATAAGCTGCGGGCCTATCAGCTTCAGGATGAAGGGGCTGATACGGTGGAGGCAAACGAGGCGCTGGGTTTGGCGATAGATTCTCGCGATTATCGTTTGCCAGCGGCGATTTGCCGTTACTTTGGGATCGAGGCTGTTCGACTGATGTCAAACAACCCCGACAAGATTGCCGCTCTTGAAGACGCTGGCGTACGAGTTGTCGAGCGAGTGCCCACCATTGCACCAGACAGTATTCACTCGAAAGTCTATCTGGCGGTGAAGCGGGACAAGCTCGGCCACCTGATTTAGCGGCGTTGGGAGACTGCGACGTTTAAGCGAAATGATCCGGTCGACTCGCCGCCGGCGGCAGAGTTTCTCACTGTGACGTTGAAGGCACCGCCACCACGAGCTACGAAAAGGGCAGTTGCTTGAGTTGTGGTTAAGCCCTGCAGAGATCTTGTATCGATCACGCAACCGGTAGTGGTGGGGCAGCCTGGGCCCTTGATCACGACCTGCAGCATATTGGTGAGGAAGCTGGTTCCACTCATTGCAAGGGTGATTGGGCTGCCGGTGAGCTGTTGTCCTGAGACAACCATGCCACTGAATCCAGGTACTGGCGGGGCCTGACCAGGCGGAATCGATGAGGGTGGAGGGGGTGGGGCACTTGGAGGTGGGGCGCTTGGTGGCGGAGTCGATCCATACATTGCGCTCAATCCTGCCAGGTCACCTACCTCAAGGCTTCGCTTGTTAGTCTCTCCTGGGCCCGCGCTCAACCACATGGTTTGGTCGTTACATCTGACCGTGTCAGGGTGAGCGAGGCCTACGGCATGGCCCAATTCATGGAGGCCAATGCCCTCGACATCAAATTTGGCAGATTCTCCAGTGGTGCTCCAGCTAAAGGATCGATTGTAGAGGATGGTGAAACTGACGATAGTTTGGGTGGAGGGTTGATAGGAAATTCTCGCTTGAGCGAGAGTTCCCTGGCCGGCGATAGGGCCAAAGCTGACTACGTTGGCGCTGAAATTGTTGATTGATAATCGTAGGGAAACTCCGGCATTGTTCAACGAGGATATTGCCGTGCTGATTGCGGGCAAGAAGTTTGATGGGAGGGTGGGATCGAGTTTGTAGTTGACAGTGGAGACGCGCCACTTCGGGCCCATCAGTTTATAACATGTGGCGTCGCCAGCATTACGGACGATCTCATCTGAGCCAGCTTTTTTCTGAGTTTCCGGCTGCTTGCTATTGATGAAAGTGGATGCGCGGACCCATTCCTGGTCCCGGACTGGTTCACCGATCTCGTCGAGCTTTTCGCGAATCTTCACCAAAAGCTCGATGGGCTTCATTCCAAATTCGGGCAGGAAGGCCTGATTCATTTCGTACTTGGCGGTGGCAATGGAAGAGCCCGTGCTGTCTTCTTCAAGAAAGACAAGTACGGGCTCATTCAACTTAAATTGGGGCGTGCCTGTAAAGTACACGCCAACGTCGCCGACCTCTCCGCCGGGCGTCGTAAATTGGATCGTATCTGCGATCTCGCGTCCTTGCTTCAGGGCCCCGGTTACTCGAAGCGTGATGTCACTGTAGATCTCACCATCATTTCCGTAATAACTATAAAGGCGGTCTACTTCTCCAGTTAAGACGGCCTGGGCCATCGTTACATCGCGCTTGAGATCCACTTCTTTCGTTGCGGAAAATCCAAGCGTTGCAATAGAAACCAGGGCGCAACCCGCCCAGGGCAATGCTGAAAGACGATTCATAGGATTGAACTACAGATCGTCCCGGCTGGGCGAGTTATGAGGAATTTCTTCCTGGATTTTTTACCGTCAGGCGATCCGCCTTAGCGAGCGACTCCAGGCCCACGTAGGACTGCGTTTAAGAAGAGCAGATTCATACCGTCGATGTATCCGCGGTAGTTTGGGTCGGCCGTGAAGCCAACCACGATGCCACGGCCTTCACGGGTGACAACCACCAATGGCTTGTAGGCCAACTGCTTCTTGTTTTCTTCCCACATGTAGCCGCTCTGGAGCAGGTCGCCTGGCCCGGCGAAGACGGCTGCGTTGATGCCTCGGTCGATCTTGACCGGGGCGTAGATCGCACGGCCGTTGACGAGGGCGTTGACGTATTCCTGAGAGCCAGCGCCGATCCAGGATTCAGTATCGACCTTTGCTTTGCAGAGAACGCCTGCGACGTCGTCGGGCATTTCGCGGTCGCTCTGAATGGCCTTTAAGTAGTCTTCTTCCTTGGTGAAAATCTTGCCTGCGATGGGTCCGCCATCACCAGCTCCGGCTGCTGCGGCAGGAGGAGCTACAGTGCCTGTTGCCGTGCGACGGCCGCCGACTTCGGCCACAGGGCCAGCACCAGCCACAGCGCCTTCTTTGGCGAGCAACTCTTGCTGCAAGGGCAGCAGGCCAACCTGGGCACTTGCGAGGAAACCCGTACCGTTGCCAAGGCCGATGATGACGCCGCCGGCGGTGACCCAATCCTTGATGCGCGCGATGCCACGTCCGAGCTCTCCAGCCAGACTGCCCTGTGATTCAGCGACGATCAATACTTGGAACTTGCTCAGATCTACCTGGCCCAGGCTGCGCACGCGCAGGCGGGTTACAGGGTAGCCGTACTGGCGTTCAAGGACGAATGCGGCAGCTCCGGTGCTTTGTGCGGCCATGGGTGAATCCCAGAAAATGGCGACATTCGGGCGCTTCAGGCTGACGGTATTGTTCGAACCATAATTCGGGCCTTCGTCCACCCAGCTGGAATTGGCAGAGATCACTTCAGCGCCACTCATGACGGCAATCTTCGCCACAGTGTCGTGGATCGAGTCGGCATTTTCTTTGACCTGCAGGATCAGTGTGCCATTGGAATACTTGCGGTTTTCCTGGGTAAAGGTTTTGCCGGCGCTCAGGACTTTCAGATTGGCTTTGAAAGCTTCAGCAAGGAACTTGGCACTTGCCTGTGTGCCCCAGGGGACGAGGTAAGCAACTGTTGCTTTTCCACCGATAATTTTGCCCTCTGGCATCTTGCCGGCCATGACCATGTCACCAGGAACCGTGAGCGCGGCCTGGGAGATCACCTGTTGCACGTTGAACTGCACGGGGAGGCTCCAGCCGGTGACGTCGTAGATTTCGTCGCGCTGCTTTTTCTTGCGGCGGCGCTCCTGTTCCTTGAGGAAGACTTCTTCCATCTTGGTGTCCTGATCGAGCAGTGTGCGGATCATGCGCTTCATCGGTTGTGCTGCGCTGATCAGATAAGAGCCTGCCGGGGCCTGTGAGCCTTCGACCATGAAGGCGTCCTTCGATTTGCGTACTTCAATGCCCTGGGCGGCCAGGATCTCAGCCAGTTTGTCGGCTGCTGTGGTGTCGCCCTTGCGCAGCAGGACATATTCTTTGTTGGCTTCTGTTTTGCCTTCTTCGATTGCGGTCTTGCGGTAGTTCCAGAAATTCTCAAGTAGCGCCTTGCGGTTGGTGGCTGCTGTTTCGCAGGTTGCGACGCTGGCGACGAAGTGCTTCTGCACGCTCTGGGCGAAGCTGAAGGTGGTGCCATCGCTCTTTTCCCAAAGCAGGCCGCGGGCGCTGGCGTTTTCGTAGGTCATGGCAATCGAGCCATAGTAAATCGGCCAGCTCGCGCCATAGCCGGGATAGAAAGCGTCGAAGACTTCACGCGTGAAATAACGGAAGCCGAACTGGTCGAAATACTTGGCGTTGTTCTTGCCGAACCAGAAGAGGGCTTCACGTTGATTTTTGACGATGTGCGGGTTGTAGGGCACGGCTTCGGGAGCGAAATAGTATGTAGAGTCGCCACCCATCTCGTGCAGGTCGACGAAGACGAGCGGGTACCAGTCGAGGAGGGTCTTGATGCGGCCGCGGGTTTCGGGCTGGGTCATGGCAAACCAGTCACGGTTCATGTCGAACATGTAGTGGTTGGTGCGGCCTCCGGGCCAGGGTTCGGCGTGTTCTGCGGCCAATGGGTTGGCAATTGGCTCGAGGCCTTCAGCGACTTCGAAGTTGTGAACAAAGCGATCACGGCCATCGGGGTTCTGTGTCGGATCAATCATCACCAGAGTGTTGGCGAGAATCGAATCGACGCTTTTGTCGCCTTTGGCGGCGAGCAGATGGTAGGCCGTCTCCATCGCGGCGTCTGAGCCGGAGATTTCGTTGCCGTGCACGTTGTAGGCCAGCATAACCAGTGCGGGCAAGCTTCCGATCAGCTTTTGAGCGTCGGTGTCGCTGGTCTTGCGCGGGTCGGCTAGCTTTTTCATACCTGCCTGGATTTCAGGCAGACGCTTGATGTTGGCTTCGTTGCCAACTACGGCGATGATGAGCTTGCGGCCTTCCCAGCTCTTGGTGTATTCGATCAGCTTGACGCGGTTGGGCTGGGCTGAGGCGAGCGCTTCGAAGTACTTCATCAGATGGGCATGAGGGGCGATACGTTCACCGGGTTCATAACCGAGTACTTTCTTGATGGTCGGCACTGCGGAGTCATACTGAGCCCCAGGCCACATGTCTACAGTTTTCTTTTGGGCAAAAGCGGATCCCGCGAGCGCAAGGCTCAGCAACAGCGTTGAAACGAATCGCATAACCTACTAGCCTACAAGATCGCGGACCGCTTCGACTACTGCGCCTGGTGCATCAAGCATGATCCAGTGAGTGGAGCCGGGGATCATTCTGAAATCGCCGCGCGTCGAGAGTTTGGCGAGTTTCGCTTGCCGGCCCTGGTGACCAGGGTTGCCTTTTTCTGCGGACAAGACGATGAGCGGGGTGTGGCCCAGGTTTGGGCAGACCATTGCCTGTGCGCAAGAGGCTGGCAATTCAGCCAGATATTCAGCCATGGTGACGAAGGATGCGGTTCGCGACCAATGGGCGCGGATTTGGCCCTGCACTTCGGTTGGGAATTTCTGGATCTGCCCGGTGAGCCGTTGTGTAACGCCTACACTGCCGGCACCGCTTAGGAAGCTGAAGAGCTTCGGGATGGTTTGATTGCCTCGTTCAAGAGATCGCAGGGCGAAGCGGACAATGCCGTGTTGGGCCAGCCAGGCCCCTCGATTGGTGAGCTGTACTGCACGCCGAAGCATTTGTGTGCGGCGCTCATCGAGAGGGAACCATTCTTCAGGTGGGAGAGAGTCCACCAGGACGACGCCCGCTACTTCTTCTGGATACATTGCCGCATACATGCGCATCATCATGCCGCCAAAGCTGTGGCCGACGACGATGCGGGGAGTAGGCGCCCCGGCAAGGTCTAATGCGAGGCGCATTTCTTCGATCAGGTCCCGGGCTACTTTGGGACGGTTGGAATAGGGAGACCATCCGAAGCCGGCACGGTCATAGGAGTAGACGGTGGCGAATTTTGCAATTTCCGAATCGACCAGCCGCCAACTCAGGCTGGAAGCGGCGATGCCTGCTTCCAGCACGACCGGCGGCCCTGTGGTGCCTTGTTTTTGTACGTGTATCTTGCGTCCGCCAAGGTCCACATGAATTCCTGGCGGCGGGTACAAGATTGCGTCGAGGGCCAATCCGTCGCGCTCATAATTCTTCGTGAGCTTAGCTACCATGTACCCTTACTGTAGCGCCGTGGACAAAGAGCTGATCTACCTCTCGATTACGATAGTCGCCGCTATCCCGGTTCTTCACCGGATCGGTAAAGAGCTGCTGGACGGGAACTGGTCGACCGATCTCATCGCTGCGGTGTCGATTTTGACAGGCATTGTTACCGGGCAATATCTGGTTGCCCTGATCATCATCGTCATGATTACTGGCGGGACGATACTTGAAAGTTACGCGATCCGGCGTGCTTCGTCTGCTTTGAGTGCGCTCGCAGAACGTCTTCCCACGATTGCTCATCGCGTCAATTCCAGTGGGCACGAAGATGTTTCGCTCGACGTGATTCTAGTTGACGATCACTTGCTGATTTTTCCGCACGAGGTTTCGCCTGCTGATGGGGTTGTGGTCAAGGGTCAAGGGCGCATGGACGAGAGCTTCCTTACAGGTGAGCCTTATGAAGTGAAGAAGGCACCGGGAGTTGAGGTGATCTCGGGAGCCAAGAACGGCAATAGTCTGCTTGAAATTCGTGTTTTGCGCGCACCCAAGGATTCGCGTTACGCGCAGATCATGGGAGTGATGAAGGACAGTGAATTGCGACGGCCGCGCATTCGCCGACTTGCCGATCAACTGGGTGCCTGGTATTCGCCGATTGCGCTTCTGATTGCTGCCTTTGCAGGTTGGTGGGCTTACGACTGGCAACGCTTCCTTGCCGTCATAGTTGTTGCTACTCCTTGTCCCTTGCTGATCTCGATTCCTGTCGCGCTGATTGGGTCGATTTCTCGTGCCGCGCGGGCTGGCATTGTGATTCGTGATCCCGCCATTCTCGAAGAGATCCCGAACGTGAAGACGTTTATCTTCGACAAGACTGGCACACTGACTCGCGGCAAACCGCAACTCGTGGATGTTCTGCCGGTGAGTGGTGTGAATGCTGATGAAGCTCTGGCTCAGATCGCGAGCCTCGAACGATACTCAAAGCATCCTCTTGCTACACCCATCCTCAATGCTGCCGAATTGAAGGGCCTTACCTTGCTTGATGCCGATGAGGTTTCTGAGCAGGCAGGCCAGGGGCTTGAGGCCAAGATGTCAGGTGCGCAGTTTGCTGTTGTGGGGCGCAAACAATTTGAGGGTAGGGAATCGCTGCCTTTGCTTCCAGCAGGATATCTGGAGTGTTTGCTGCTGAAGGACAGTCAGTTGGTTGCTGCCTTTCATTTCTTTGATGCTCCGCGTCAAGATACTCGGCTCTTTCTCGATCATCTTGGGCCCCGGCATGGAGGGCGTCGTACGGTGTTACTGACTGGCGACCAACAAGCGGCTGCACAGCAATTGGCAGCGCAAGTGGGGATCAGTGAAGTGCTGGCTGCGCAGTCTCCTGAGCAGAAGCTGGACTTCATTCGCGAGGCCAACAAACAGGGGCCGACGTTGTATGTGGGAGATGGGATTAATGACGGCCCTGCGCTGGCTGCGGCTACTGTTGGCATTGCGTTTGGAAGTACGAGTAATGTGACTGGGGCGGCTGCGAGCGCTGTTGTGCTGGAACCGAGTCTGGCCAAGATTGATGAGTTGCTGCATTTGGGGATTCGCTTGCGCCGTATCGCGCTGGTGTCTTCTGTTGGTGGGCTCGCGCTGAGTTCGGTCGGGATGGGCTTTGCTGCCTTTGGGTATCTATCGCCGCTGTATGGGGCGCTGCTGCAGGAAGCGATTGATGTGCTGAGTGTGTTGAATGCGCTTCGGACGAGTCTGGGCGATGATAGGGTTGATTATGACCAAGGATGAGTTTTTCGTTGGTAACCACGCGTAGGAATGTAGGCTCCGATAATGATCCGATTTGCAGCATAAGATAAGGATTGAAGCATTGCGGCGATTTGTTGTCGCCGCAATAACTCTTCTAGGTGTCGTTGTTACTTCTCGTCTTCGTCCTGATCCTCTTTGCTCCCCTTATTGTTTCCTTTGCCCTTGGAGCTTCCCCCGGAGTTCATCTGGATATTCGGAATCCCGAACTTGCCAGTGAGCTTGCCCAGCGAGGCCAAGTCGATGTCGCCGACGATATTGACGACGGTGAGTTCGCGGGCTTCGGCTGACACAATCACGAAGCCTCTGTTTCCCTTTGGCCCCTTCCGCATGACAATCTCGGTAAAGCCGCCCTTCTCTTTCACCGAGATCAAGGGTACAAAGTCGCCGCTTTTCAGCTTGGCTCTCAAGCCTTCCATCTCTGCGACGCTGTACATCCCGTCCTTGTCAAACTCAAACGTTTTGACCTGGACACGCTCAATCGACTTGCCCAGCCCGAGAAGTTCCTTGGAGCCTTCCCCAGAAAAGCCCATTAACAACTGGATCTGCTCCGGCCCCAAATTGATGTCGGTAGACTCTTTGGCCTTAGCCTCAAGTCCTTTGAGAAAACTTAGGTCCAGCTCCTGCTCGGCAAAGGCGACCAGGCTGAAAAACACAACGGGAATTAAATATTTTGAATTCATTTCTTTCTCTCTTAGAGTCCGCTCCTGAGCGAAACTTCAACGATCAGATTCTTTTGTATCCGGGCCATTTTACGAGTGGTGATGCTCATCGCCATCGTAAATTGCTCGGCTATCCGGCTGGCTTCGATTTGCTCGGCCCGCCTTTTGTCTTCCCACCGCAAGATCCCGAAAGTGCCCATGGTCAATAGCGCCGCAAGAGCTCCCCAGCGCAGCCAAGAATGCTGCGTAACCGGCTTGGGCATCCTCTCCGCACGGGCTTCTGCCCGCCGGATAATCCGCTCAGCCAATCCGTCTGGAGCTTCCACAGGCCGCAAGGCAGCCCGCATTTTCTCTTCGAAGTCTCGTTCGTCTATCATCGGTGCTTCCTCACTTCAGCCCGTTTTTCCAGCTTGCCGCGAAGCAGTTTCATTGTCCGGTGCAGACGGCTTTTCACCGTCGCCACGGGCATGTTAAGCTCGGCGGCAATCTCTCGCGGCTCCATCTCTTGTTGAAATCGCATGATCGTCAAGACCCGCGCCAGAGGCGGCAGGCTTGCCACGCTCTCGCGCAGTTGCGCCATCAACAGGGGGTCTGATTCTTCGGCATCGACCGTTGGCTCAGCCACCTGATCGAGGGCCGGCCCTCGCCGGTACTTCAGGCGTCGAATCTCGTCCACCGAGCGGTTCGCTGCCGTCCGTCTCAACCAGTTGCGCGCATGATCTTCACTCTCAATCGAGGCGAGATTCTGGTGCAAACTCAAGAACACTTCCTGGGTCAGATCCTCAGCCACTTCGCGATTGCCCAAGGCCCGCAGAGTAATGGAGAAAACCATTCCCTGGTGGCTGTGAACCAGTTCGCTGAAGCTTGGCAAAGAACCCATCTGCTTTCCTGTACGCACCAACTCGGCCGT
Organism: Bryobacter sp.; assembly: GCA_046590555.1. Classification (GTDB taxonomy): domain Bacteria; phylum Acidobacteriota; class Terriglobia; order Bryobacterales; family Bryobacteraceae; genus Bryobacter. The sequence goes on from JBKJUN010000239.1 coordinate 9,101, forward strand.
CGAATGCAAAAAACTATGATTTTCCTCGCCCAAGTTGTTCGACAATCTTGGTTGCCTCTTCAACTGCTCTGGCCAAGACGCTGCGGATCTTGCCGTCTTCGAGCATCAGCAGGCCCCCGATGGTGCAACCGGCCGGGGTTGTGACGTCGTCACGGAGCGCGGCAGGATGGCGGCCGGTTTCTTGTACCATGCGGGCCGAGCCGAGCATCGTTTGCGCCACCAGTTCCATCGCGAGATCTCTGGGTAAGCCGACTCTTACGCCAGCATCGGCCAGCGACTCCATCACCAGATACATATAGGCTGGCCCGGATCCGCTTAGCGCCGTGATCGCGTTGAAGTAGTGCTCTTCGACCTCGAGTGCCTTGCCGACACTGAGGAAGATCTTCTTGCAGAGATCGAGGTGCTTGCTGGTGGCCCAACGCCCGCCGCAGTAGACTGTCACTCCGTGGCCCACCAGGCAAGGTGTGTTTGGCATGGCGCGCACAAAGGAATTCTCGCTGCCAAGAAGACCTTCAAATCGCTCTGTTGTTATCCCCGCCAGCACGCTGATCAACAGAGCATCTTTGCGCAGCCCGCTGGCTTTTAGCTTCTCTGCGACTTTCCCGGCCTGTCCCGGCTTTACGGCGATTAATACAATCTCGGCATCGCCGACAAGGTCGCCATACTCACGCGACGTAGTGATACCGAGACTCTGGGCCACTTCTTCGCAACTCGCCTCAGTCTTTGCGGCACCCCAAGCTTGCCGCCTTGAAAGCAAGCCATGATCGAGCATCCCTTTCAGCAGCGCGGTACCCATTACACCCGCACCAATCACACCGAGTGTCCGTCCTGCACTTAGCAATTCTTCGCTCATCTCTCAATATTGACAGGAAGAAATACGATTTTCACCCCTTCCCATTTTTGTCCATTTTTTGAGCCTTGACAGCCGCACAATTCGGAGCCATACTCAGGACAAATCGAGGATGAGATTTGGCAACGGGTGCCGTTGCAGCAGACATTCATCAACGAAGGAGGTGCAGTGGAACCTGACCAGAAGAGGGGCGGCGGCTGAAGCTATTTCGCCATGCCTTGCAGTAGAAGGACTTGGGCCATTTCAAATCCATGCGGTACCGGGAGTCAAACTCCAACCACCGTAGATCGCGCATCACAAAGAGCGCGGCCCAATGCAGCGACTTCGCTTCAGTCTACCGCCCCTAACTTATTTACTGTTTGAAAATCCCACCTCAGCGTGCTAATTCCAGCACAGTTTTAACCATCATATTAGCCCCATTTGTACAGCCTCCGGCTTGGCCATAAGTGGCCTCGCCAAGTTGCGACGTGTGATATCTTCTCCGAGTGACCCAGGCGCGTAACTCCGCTTGTGAATGTGCCACCTGACGGACGACCAATCAGACTCAACGCCTTGAGTTGAGACTCAAGCAAGGCCCCATCGATTTATGTCAGCCATTAATACAGCCCGAATTGAAAGCGAACAGGCTCTGCTCAAGCTATCCGATTTCTATTGACTCCCACTCAAACTGGATCTACTCTTGATGCTGTGAGCCATCGAGAGCTCTAACATGCAAACCCCCACCAAACCGATCTAGAGCGCCGCTCTAGTATTTCTCCAAACCAAAAACTTACAATTTGCTTCTTTTGAAAGGAGACTCATCCGATGTGGATCGTGTCTTTAGCCTTTGCCGCAGGCCTGTGCCTGCTCGCAACAACGGTAGTCTATCTATTGTCATTTCATCGTATTGGCCCCAGTGAAGTGGGGCTTGTTACCAAGCGCTTTTCTCGCCAGAAGTTGGGCGACGATAACCTCATCGCCTTGAACGGAGAAGCCGGATATCAGGCTGAAATGCTGATGCCTGGCCTGCGCTTCCGTCTGTGGCCGATTTGTCCGGCAGGGATTTGCACCCATGGAAATTTCTCGACGCCGTAAAGCGGCCACAGACGGAAGCGCAGGCCAGGC
>JBKJUN010000261.1:0-10046 GCA_046590555.1 Bryobacter sp.
GCTTGAACCCAAAGATGGAGATGGTGAAGCTGGGCTGGGAACTTGTCGGTGTCGAAGGGATGCCCGTGAAGCCTGCTGTAGCTGAGATCCAGAAGCAGGCCGGGCAGACCCTGCAGGCGGGCTTGCGGATGCACCAGATGTTGCAGAGCCATATCGGAGGCAGCAGCGGTGAGACGGTAGCTTATGAGTTCCTTGTTGGGCGTGTCAAGAAGATGGTGAGCCTGAAGATGCCGGCTGGGGATGGTTCGGCAGGCTTCGGCTTTGTTCAGGGAATGAGCGTCGGACGCGAGTTTGCTTTGCTTGGGCCAGCCAGGGATATTGGCTATTTTCGGCTGGACATGTTTCTCGATGTGGTTCGAGTATTGCCGCAGTTTCAGCAGGCGATCGAAGCTTGCAAGAAGTGCCGTGGTTTTGTGATTGATCTGCGAGGGAATCCTGGTGGAGTGGCGGTGATGGCCAATGCGATGGCGGGATGGTTCATCAAAGAGAACGGAGTCAAGCTGGGCACGATGTACCAGCGCGGCGTGGATTTGAAGTTTGCCGTGATTCCGCGCCTCGGTGGATTTGAGGGGCCTCTGGCGATTCTGGTGGATGGGGCATCTGCCTCTACCAGTGAGATTTTGGCTGGTGGCATGCAGGATCTTAAGCGCGCCCGAATCTTTGGCTCGCGCACGGCCGGGGCGGCACTGCCAAGCGTGATCGAGAGCTTGCCCAATGGCGATCTCTTTCAGTTCGCAGTTGCCAATTATGTTTCGGAATCGGGTCAGGAACTGGAGGGGATTGGGGTGAAGCCAGATGCGGCGGTAGCACATACGGCGGCAGCATTGCGTGCGGGTAAAGACCTGGTAGTCGGTGCTGCGTTAGATTGGATTTATGCGAACTCTTCTCTGCCTGGCCGCCCTTAGTATTGGTTATGCCCAGAAAGCACCCACCCCAACTGCCGAGCAAATTCTGGATCGATACGTCGCGGTAACCGGCGGCAAAGCAGCCTATGACAAAGTGAAGTCCGTAACGATGATGGGCACGATGGAGATCAAGGGGCAGAATATACGTGGGGAATTGAAGATGTTCCGCCAGGACGGTGGCAAGTACTACACGGTGGTCGATCTGCCAGGGATTGGCAAGCAGGAAGACGGCAGCAACGGAACTGTCGTGTGGGACAAGACGGTGTTGGGGCCGAGGCTCAAGACGGGTGTCGAGAAGTTCCTGGCCAGCTGTGCGGCCGGTGCAATGAGTGAGTATGGTCGCGGTGCCCTTGAGAAAGACAGTTGTTACGCAAAGACCGAAGTGCTGGGAGAAGAGATGCTCAACGGCAAGCCGGTCTACAAGCTGCGCATGACTCCGAAGGAAGGCAAGCCTGAGGAGCAGTATTACGACAAGGTGACGGGCTTGCTGGCACGAACCAAGATGATCATGCCGTCGCCAATGGGCGAGGTGCCGATTGTCGCGGTTGTTGAGGAATATAAGACGGTCGATGGAATCACAACACCTTCAAAGTTGACCAATGAGATGGGCGCCGTCGCCATGACGATGACCTTCACCTCGATCCGCTTTAATGAGAATGTTCCAGCAGCCATGTTTGCCTTGCCGCCCGAGATTCAGGCGCTGGTAGATGCGGCGAAGAAGTAGCTAGTCTTTTTTCCACGAATCTTCAAAAGCACGCCAAAAGTTATCGTCGTTCTTTTGCCACTCGTCGGGCTCAGCGCCGCTGAGGTGAATTTCGGCCTGGCGCATGGTGCCGTGTCCGAAGGGGCAAATCCATTCGAGCTTGGGTGGAGCAAAGAGCGTGGCGTGAGACCAGTTGCCGCGCTCAATCGGCATGAGAAGCATTCGTAGACAGGTGCGGCAACGGTATTTCTGATCCATCCAGAAGCCATATCCCACCAGAAAAACGAGCATGTCTGCGCCCATCAATGCAAAAGTGTAGGCAAGGTCTTTGCCCATACGGTCTTTCGGGAAGAAGCCGTTGATCCAGAAGATCAGCACGATGTGAATCGCCACGAGGCAAAAGATTTTTGCCGCCAGTAGTATCCACCACTTCATGTGAAATTTGACGCTTCAGTTCTTGAAGAAGTTCCGCATAAGGAAGATAACATTTGCTGGGCGTTCAGCCAATCGGCGCATGAAATAGGGAAACCAGGCTTCGCCGTACGGTACGTAAACGCGGACGCGGAAACCCTGTGCCAGAAGCTTCCGTTGCAGGTCGCGGCGAACGCCGAAGAGCATCTGGAATTCGAACTTATCTTTGGCGAAGCTGGTGGCACCGGCAACCATGCGATCGTCGTGCGTGGCAATAGCCGGGTAGTGGCCGTGTTCGAGCAAGAGTCGGGTGAGCTTGAGATAGTTTGTGTCGACTTCGGATTTTTCGGCAAAGGCGACAGTGTCGGGCTCGGCATAGGCACCTTTACAAATGCGGACTGGCAGGGCGAGAGCATTTAGCGAAACGATGTCGGCTTCTGTACGAAAGAGATAAGCCTGGAGCACAGCGCGGACGCAGCCAAATTCCTGGTGGAGTCGCTGAACGATCGATAAAGTGCGGTCGACATAGTCGCTCGATTCCATGTCGAATTCGACCCGGGATTGGGTTTCTTGAGCAAGCGAGACGAGTTGGCGGGCGTTATCGAAGCAGAGGTCCTGATTGATATCGAGGCCAAGTTGCGTAAGTTTGACGGAGATCGTCGAATCGATCTTGCGCTGGTGGATGAGGCGGATCGCCTCAAGGCAATGATCGCGACTGAGGTTGGCTTCTTTGATCGCGGAGACGCTTTCACCAAGGTAATCGAGCGTGGTCAGGATCCCTTCCCGGTTGAGTTTCTGGCAGACAGCAAGAGCTTCGTCCAGAGTGTTACCCGCAATGAATCTTCGCGTGAGTGGCTTGGCGAAAGTAGAGTGCTCCATCCAGCGACGGAGCGACTTCTGTTGACTGAGGAAGATAAAGAATGAACGCAGCATGGGCGGGGGACCGCAATCCCCATTGTGTCAGGTGATTAGCGGAGCAGGTTGAGAGCAAAGAAGCCGAGTAGCGATCCGGCGGCGGCGCCAACCAGTACGTCGCTCAGAAAGTGCATGCCGAGGATGATTCGGCTGGCTGCAATAGAAAGCCCGATGAAGGTGAATTCAGCGGAATGTTCCGGGTAGAGAACCATCAGCGGGGTGAGGATCGAGAAGGCTGTAATGGTGTGCCCGGAGGGAAAACTGAATTTGTCTGGAGGGAGAAGCGTCGACCAGCAATGGGCCTGGATGTGGCAGGGGCGGCGGGGGCCTGGGACGCGCTTGGCCCAAAGAAAGAAGCCGATGCCGATACCGGCAGCGAGAAAGGACGAACTAACAGCGATGTAGCGCTCTGGGCCGCCAAAGAGAAGAATAAGGATCGCCAGGACGTACCACAGCCAACCGTCACCGCCACGAGTAGCGCAAATCATCCAGAGGCGCACCCATTGCGGGGCTCTCCACTGATGGACGCGATGCATGATGCGATGGTCGCGAGATTCGATGTAGTTGCGGACGAGAGGAAAAACGCTCATGCGATTAACCCTTTCGACTGGATAGCTCGGGCAGATTCGCGTTTAAGAGTAACAGGCATAAAGCCTTTCAGGGTCTCCGGAGCAGGAACGTTCACTGCCAAATACTGGAATCCCACTACCCATTGACGCCCGGTGAGGCCTGCATACATCTGGTGCCCCAAGTATAGCAAGGGCGATAATGGAACGCGACGCAGCTTTTGGGCCATCGCGAAGTGCGAGCAACGGTCATGCAACTCACGTTTCATGCCTCATTTATCACCTCTTGAAATTACAGAGCCGTGACGATTGGAAAAAACATTTGTGAAAGTTTTTGTTTTTCAATCAGATAGTTGTGATTTCGGGGTCTTGGCGCTTACGATGAGGGTTCAAGATGCCGAAACTGGACTTAATTTACTTCGACGCAGGTGGTGGACATCGAGCTGCCGCAACCGCATTGAAACAAGCCTTTGCCGAGAAATACCCAAACTGGGAAGTGCGTCTGATGCATCTGCAGGAAGAGCTGAGTTCGATGGATCTCTTCCGGCAACTCTTTGGCATCAAGATGGAAGATGTCTACAATCTTGTGCTCCGCAAAGGCTGGACACTCGGTTCGCCGCAGTTACTTGTGGCAATGCATTTGTTGATTCGCCTCTACCACCCGTTGCAGGTGAGGAAGTTGAAGGAATTTTGGGGGAAAGACGCCCCCGATATTGCCGTCTCGCTGGTGCCCAATTTCAACCGCGCGATTTACCAAGCTTTAGCCGCTGTCAGCCCCAAAACCAAAATGATCTCGGTATTGACCGACCTCGCCGATTACCCGCCGCATTTCTGGATTGAAAAAGAGCAGACGCAATTTTTTGTGTGCGGTACAGCCAAGGCTGAGCGGCAGGCGCTTGATTTGGGCCATGCACGGGATAGGGTCTTTCGGGTCAGCGGCATGGTACTCAATCCTCGCTTCTACCAACCGATTGAAGTAGACGTGGCAGCCGAGCGGCGCAAGCTCGGGCTGGACCCAACGCTGCCAACTGCACTGGTCATGTTCGGGGGCTATGGATCGGCTGTCATGGCCCGGATCGCAAAAAATCTCGATCAAAGCGGCCTCAAGCTGCAGTTGATTTTTGTTTGCGGCAAGAGCACAAAACTGAAAGAGAAGCTTACGGCGATGAAGCTCAAGATGCCGCACATCATTGAGGGCTTCACCAGAGAAGTGCCCTACTACATGAAGCTGTCTGATTTCTTTATCGGCAAGCCCGGGCCTGGGTCGATCTCGGAGGCGATTCATTTGGGGCTACCAGTCGTAGTCACGCGCAACGCTTTGACCTTGCCTCAGGAAAGGTACAACGCCGACTGGGTCACAGAGAATGGGCTGGGGATGGTGTTGAAGCACTTTGGGGAGATTGTTCCAGGCGTAGCGACGATGCTTGAGCCGGGCCATCTTGCGGGCTTTCAAGCCAATGCCCGCAAGATGGACAACCGCGCGGTCTTTGAGATTCCAGAGATCATTGATAAGCTTCTGCGATGAGGCTTTGGCTTTGTTTCGCAGCAGTGGCAGTCGCCGGGCTGGCACAAGATCGTTATACGGATTTGGTAAACGGGGTGGCACAGAAGTATCTGGCTGCCCGGAAGGTCGCCGTTAGCGGCATCAAGACACCCGAAGAAGCGAAGAAACGCGCAGCAGAAGTGCGGGCGCTGATCTTGAAGCAGATCGGGGGTTTGCCCACCTATCGTGGGCCGCTCAAGGCCGTGATCACCAAGACCACGGATCGCGGAACATACGTGGTCGAGAATCTGCATTTCGAGTCGCTGCCCGGCTACATCGTAACGGCCAATCTATATCGACCTAAAACCAGTGGCAAACATCCTGCCGTGCTCTATTCAATCGGTCACTGGGATGAAGGGAAGATCGCCGGCCAGCGTATTGGAGCGAATCTTGCCGCCAAAGGATTTGTGGTGCTGGCCTATGATCCGGTGGGCCAGGGCGAACGTTTGCAGGCTTACGACGCGCGTATCGGCCGCAGTCTGATTGGTGGATCTACCGAGCAACACTTTGTGGTTGGTGCCCAGGCATTGCTGGCTGGGGAGAGTGTGGCGCGTTACTTCATTCACGATTCGATGCGAGGCATCGATTACTTGCAGAGCCGGCCAGAGGTGGACCCAAGCCGTATTGGCGCCAGTGGTTGTTCTGGCGGCGGTACTCAGACGATGTACGTATCGGCCCTGGACGATCGCATCAAGGTGGCCGCTCCATCCTGTGTGATGAATTCTTTTGAGATGGTCGAGTCCGGGCCTACAGGAGATAGCGAGCAGAGCTTTCCCGGCTTTGTTTCTTCAGGTCTCGATCAGGCAGATTGGGTTTACCAATTTGCCCCCAAGCCCTGGTTGATTTCCTCGACAGCGGACGATTTCTTTACCCCAGCGGGAGCAAAGATTGTCGTCGATCAGGCTAAGGATTTGTATCGGGTCTTTGATCGCGAGAGCCTGGTGAAATGGGTGGTCGGGCCGGGCGGCCATGGCACTCCGCTTGTGGTTCGCGAGGCGATCTACGACTGGATGATCCGCTGGCTCAATGATGGCAAGGGCGATGCTGCTGAGCTTGATTTGCCCATGATGAGTGTCGGAGAACTCTGCGTCTACGACGAGTGTCAGGCACCGGGCCGCAGCTTGAGCGAAGTCATTGCCGAAAGTTGGAAGTCGCGTCGCAAGAAGGGCGATGTAAAGAGCATGATCGCCCTCGGTGGCGCACCCACAGGGTTAACCGAAGTGAAGTGGTTGGGCCCTGAGACTCGCGACGAGTTGATCGTGATGGTGAACGACGGCATCGCAGCAGAACGGCGTGCCGAAAGTCTGGCCAAGCTCGGCGTACGAATCAAGCTAGTGAAACTGCCAGGGGTGTCGCCCTCCGGCGGACGCTACAGCGGCGGCTGGATCGATCATACAAGGGCTTGGCTGGTAGGTTTGAACTTGCCAAGCATGAGAGCGAACGATCTCTTACACGAGATTCGCGCGGAACTCGACAAGTACGCAAAGGTTCATGTGCATGCCTGGGCCTGGGGTGGAATTCCTGCGCTCTATGCGGCTCATGCTGAGCCAAGGATTGCGAAGGTGTGGCTGGAGAGAATGCCGTACTCGATTGAGATGGCGATGGGAGCAGTGATTCATCGGAACCTGCACGAAGCAATTGTTCCTGGAATTGCGCTTGCCGGTGATTTTCAGGACTTCACGGACAAGCGCTTCTTTATCGTCGACGCGCACGACTGGAATGAGAACCGGATCGAGAAGGCGCTGCCGGGGGTTTACCGCAGGCCCTTCGAACAGTCCGACGCAGAGTTGCTAGCTGCCTTTCGTAAAGACTGACTTGGTGGTGAACTCGCCCTGGGGGGCCTTGATCGCGTTATCGATGGTCAGGGTCTTACCGTCATCAGAAAGCGTCCAGACTTCTTCCTGACCGATTTCCATGCCGTTGAATTCGCTCTTGGTGTTCACCTTGAGTTTTGCGCCATCCCATTTGGCGTTGACCTTGGCTTCACGGCCACGCATCTTGATGGTGGCTTCTTTGCCGTCAGTGCTGTAGCTGCTCTCAGTCTTCATCTCGCCGCGTTCGCCTACCTGGAGAGTCTTAATGCTGATGGCGGGATCTTTGTGTTCAATATCGCGTTCGATCTTGGAAGGCGGAGGCATCATGCCGAAATCGCTCTTGGCGAGGTCGACGACCCAATGGCCGGAAAAATCAGGTTTGTCGGCTGCCATGAGCATGGCAGCGGGAATAGATAGCAAAAGAAGTCTTCTGAGCATTTCTTCACTCTAAAGCATTTCGTAAGATTGTGTTGTGAGAGCATTTTTGGTTCTGCTGGCCGCCGCTTGGATTTTGCACGGCGAAGACTGGCAGAAGATCAATACCGGGCCTTTTGAGATCTACACATCAGGGGATGTGAAGGCCGCAAAGGTGTTGCTAGGGACGCTCGAACAAATGCGTGGACAGTTAGGGGACTTGCTAGGGATCACCGAGCCCAAGCCGCTTTGGCCAATTCGAATTGTCATCGCCAAGGGGCAACGCTCCGGCAAGTTGACGCTGACCACGAATGTACACAGCCTCTTGCTCGGCGATGCCACTATGACGAGAGCGCAGAAGCGGGAAGTCTTGCAGTTGTTGCTCGACACCAATGCTGGGCCGATCGAGCCAACGCTTGAAGATGCAGTCTTGACGGTTTTGAGCAGCATTGATGCAGAACGCGTTCGAGTAACAATCGGTGCTCTGCCTCCAGTCGACAAACAGACTGCAGACTGGGTTCTGATGGAATACCTCGTTACCAACGATGCCTATCGCGGCCGTATACGGGTGTTCCTGTCGAACCTTATGAAGGGGACAGATAAGCCGACGGCTTTACGCAATGGATTTGAAAAGGATGAGGCAGAACTGCGGACTGAGGCCGCAGCAGCTCGTGCGGCATTCGCGCCGGTCATTTATAGCGCCAGACCGATATTGCCTGAGCGGGATTTTCGAGCTCGCGAAATCGAAGCTGGAGCCGGCCGTTTGCAATTGGCGATTGCTCAGTTGAGCGATGACAAACTACGGGATGGAGCCCGCCGGATTTGTTCCTCACAATCTGCTGCCGAGCCCGAGGCGCAGGCTTGCGTGGCCGCAGCGTATGCGCTCGAAGGGAAAGCGGACTTGGCAGCGATGGAAGCAGAAAAGGTGCCAACTATGCCGCGAATGCTCTACCTTGCGGCTATCGGTCAGCCAGATCGCCTGAAGCACCAGCAGCATCTCTTCACTGCCCTGCAGTTGAAGGTCGTCTATCCCGAAGCTGCACTGGCCTTTGCTTCAAAAGAGAACGATCCAATCAAGGCACATAAGGCCTTGAAGGATGCCTCGGTCGCGGCACTACGGGATGCAAAATACCAAGGGCAGTTGGCCAAGTGGGCGCAAGCCGCAGGTCTGTTTACCGAAGAATCCAAGGCATGGGCAGCCGCTGAAAGAGCAGCATTTGATCCGACTGAGAAGGAAGCCCTTAGACAGTTGCGCCTGGGCGCCCAGGATCGCCGTTATGAAGCCGAAGCGCAGGCTCGTCGCGATGCGGAAGCTGCGCGTATCAAGGATATTGAGCGTGTGAAGCAGGAGAGCTTGCGGCGAGTGAGAGAGGCCGAGGCGAAGGCCCGTGGCCAGATGGTCCCGCTAGAGCCTGGGACAAAGATCGAACAGTGGTGGGACGGAGAGCAGCCAACCGGGTCGGCAGTCGGGGTGTTGGCAAGAGTAGATTGCATGGGTGGAGGCAAAGCGCGATTTGCCATTCGTGATGCTGCGGGCAAGGTCGTGCTTTATGATGTGGAGAACCCTTCAAAATTGGTATTGAGTGGAGCCGGGGCGGAAACATTCAGCTTTAGTTGTGGAGTACAGAAGCAACCACGAAAAGTGAAGGCAGGCTTCAAGGAGAAGAAATTGCTGGTCATGGAATTGTTGCCTTAAATGAACGTTGCCAATCGTTGGTGGGTCGTCGCCATCTTCTATCTCTCCTCGAGCATTAACTATCTGGATCGCCTGATTCTTGCTGCTGTTTCACCTGCCTTCATGAGTGAGTTCCATCTGAACTACGAACAGTACGGCTGGATCCTGACTGGCTTCGGCTTGATTTACATGTTGAGCTCTCCCTTCATGGGATGGTTTCTCGACAAGGTGGGGTTGAATCTGGGTACTTCAATCGCCCTGGTCTGGTGGAGCATCTCAGGGATGGCCCGTGGATTCACCTCAGGCATCAGTGGGTTGATGGCGACTCACGGATTGATGGCGATTGGTGAATCGGCAGGAATCCCTTCTACAGCAAAGGCAGCGCAAACCTATCTCAAGCAGGACGAACGAGCCATCGGGAGTTCCATGTCGCAGTTGGGACTGGTGATTGGTGGTTTACTCGCATCGATCATTGCGAATTACTGCATCAGCAATTGGGGTTGGAGGAGCGCATTCTTTGTGGCTGGGTGGTTAGGCTTTCTATGGATTCCGCTCTGGTGGTGGGCCTCAAAGAAGGCACCGGTGCAACCAGCAAGTTTGGAGTCTAGCGGCTTTGATGTCCGAAGCATCTTGAAGTTGCCGCAAACCTGGGGCTTTGTCATTGCCAACGTACTCTCGCTCGGAATCTTTCTATTTTGGACATTCTGGACAAATCACTACTTTGTGAAAACATTTGGAATGTCGGTGCAGGATGCAAACAACCTATCACCACTCTTGCAGGCGATTTCGCTGGTTGGCTCCTTCCTGGGAGGCTGGTCATCGATGCAATTGATCCGGCGAGGCTGGGCTCCACTGGCAGCCCGACGACGTGTTTATTTATTCGGAGCGATTGGAATGATGTTGTCGGCTGTAGTGCCGCTCGCCCCGAATGTGACTTGGGCGGTGGTCTTCATTTCACTAAGCTATTTCGCTTCATCAGCGGCCAGTGTGAATTTATACACGATGCCACTGGACGCCTATGGAGGGAGCAGTGCCGCATTTAGCGTGTCGCTGCTCACCGGTGGTTACGGGCTCCTGCAACTCTTTGCTTATCCATTGAT
>JBKJUN010000268.1:0-1910 GCA_046590555.1 Bryobacter sp.
CTGGCCAGCGGCAACCCCGATGTAGTGATATGCGAGCGCGGCATACGCAGTTTCGATTCACACACCCGTAACGTCTGCGACATCACGGCGGTACCTGCAATGAAGGAGATGACGCACCTCCCCGTGATTCTCGACCCATCGCACGCAACAGGCCGAAGAAGCCTCGTAGCCCCTCTCGCTCGGGCCGCAGTTGCTGTAGGCGCGGACGGATTGCTGGTTGAGTGTCATCCAAATCCTGACCAGGCATTGAGCGACGGGCCTCAAAGCCTTGACCTCATCCAGTTTCGAGAATTGATGATGACCCTTCCTTGCCGTATCCTGAAGGCGTGAAAGCTTGGTTGTTCGCGATAGGATTGCTGGCTCTTGGGGCTCTCTATTTTTGGAGTCAACACAGAGGGATGACTTTGGCTGAGCAGGTTTCCCACCTGCCCAGTAGCGATGGCATCTTTGTCATCGCCGATGCTGCCGTAATCAAGAAAATCGCTGGTGACGCGGAAAGCGAAGAGGCTGAATACAAGGACTTCGTCGCAAAGACGGGCTTTGACTATCGCCGCGATATGGATCGTCTGGTTGCTGTAATTGGCGAGCCAACCAGCTATTACGTCGTAACCGGCCGTTTTGACTGGGTCAAAATCTCGAACTACGTTGGAAGCTGCGTAAAGGGTCTTTGTTCGATGCCCGCAAGTCAGCAAGGCAAATGGATATCGCTCATGCAGCTTGGCAGCGGTGCAATCGCAATATCGGTCTCACCAAAGCAATTGGCTGTTGGTGAAATGGAGACTGTGCGCAAACCAGTCGTGGATTGGAGCGAAGTGCCATTCCTGGTCAAAGGCCGCGGACGTCATTTTGCCCGTTGGGGACTCAGCGGGGAAGATCTGGTCGAAGTAAAGCTCTCAGGCGACGCACTTGAATTGAAAGCAGGCACTGTCACGCGGCGGCTGCCCTTGGGGAAAATCTTTGAATGAAGATCCTCGTAGCGGGAAACCTTGTTCTCGATCTTCTGGCTTGGCCAGTAGAAGAGATCCGTTGGGACGGAACAGTATGGGTGGATCAAATCACCCGCAGTATCGGGGGCAATGGAGCCAATACCAGCTACACACTGGCCAAACTCGGTATCGATGTCTCGCTCGTCGGTGCAGTCGGCAAGGACGCTGAGGGCGAAGAATTACTGTCGATCCTGAAGGGCGTCGATACCACGCGTGTTAAGAAATTGGCGCTCCCAACCCCAACCACGATGTCTCTGGTGAAGTGGTCTGGACAGCGAGCCTTTGTGCACCGTCCGGGTGCAAGTAAGGGTGCACTGAAGTCAGTCCCCTCCATGAAGGGCTTCCAGCACTTCCACCTGGCAAATCCCTTCGCAGTTCCAGCCTTGCGCACTCTTGCACCCAAAATGCTCGAGCGAGCGAGAAAAGATGGATTGACCACTTCGATGGATACAGGCTGGGATTCACGAGGGGAGTGGGGCAAAGTCGTAGTTCCCTGCCTCGAACACGTCGATGTTTTATTCGTCAACGAAGAAGAGGCGCGTCTCATCACCGGAGCGAAGTCATGGCAGGCAGCACTCAAACTTTTGCCCGCCGGCCACGTCGTAATGAAGCGGGGAGACAAAGGCGCAGTCGTAGATGGGGAGCTGGTGCCAGCTTATCCCGTAGAGGCGATCGATTCCACCGGAGCAGGCGATGTCTTCGCCGGAGCCTTCCTGGCCGCTTGGACTCGAGGTTACTCCTTAACGGAAGCAGTCGATTTCGCCAATGCTGCTGCAGCCATGAGCGTGCTTGAACTTGGGTCCGTAGCAGGGCTCAAGAACTTCGCTCAAACTCTGCGATGGAAGAAGGCTAAGCGAGCAGCGATTTGATGACGTGGCCATGCACGTCGGTTAGCCGGCGATTGAGGCCATTGTGATACCAGGT
>JBKJUN010000415.1:0-6317 GCA_046590555.1 Bryobacter sp.
ATTGCAGAATGAATGTTGCAGAAGAGGCGGGTGATGCCGGGCCGGTCAAAGCGAACACTTCGCGACTGGCCGGGTGGATATAAGCCGAGGTCGAAGACTTTGCCGTCGAAGTTTGAGAACGCGTTGTGGAAGATCGGGTCCAAGTTTGGGAAGTCGATGGTTGTGCCGGCAGAGACGGCCAGCACGTGAGGATCAAAGCGTTTGTTCTTCTGGATAATGCGTGCTTTGGCTGTGGTGAGTGGTGAAGCTAGCGGTGGATCAAGCGGGGTGAGCCAGATGACGACTCCGCTTTTGTCTTTCTTTGCCTTCTGGTCGCGGGAATCCTGAAGCTGGACCGTGCCGCTGATGGCGGCCGCATGGAGGCTAATGGCGAGCAGGCTAAAACTGATAAGCCAGCGAGAGGTCATAGTGGTTCTTCAGTCTTCGGCCGAGCCGGATGTAATCAGTGCGCACCTGGCTAGCTTCAAACGAGATAGTTACGTTGGTGGCGATGCGATAAATGAGGTTGCCTGCGTAGAGGAAGTTCTTGCCGACGCCGCCGGTGGCGAGGTCACTGTTTTTGTCATCGTGCTGGCCGGAATAAACATTTGCTGCCAAGCGCGGCGTGAATTGGTATGAGACTTGTCCCCAGCCGCCCTTGCTGTTGGTGGGACGAACGGTGCGGGGACCGAGAATCGTGAAGCCTTGGCGGTTTGTCCCCATGTGGGCGATGTTCTTGCCTGTGAAAAGGAGGCCGGTAAAGGTGAGACGGTCTGCTGGGGCCCAGAGCCAATCTACGCCATAGAGCCTGGAAGGCACGCTAGTTGCAGCCACCTGCGTCGTACTTGCGTGAATGACAGGAGCGAGTTCCCAACTGGTTTCTCCGCCTGATTTTCGGTTGAGAGCCAGACGGCCTTGCCAGCCCGGCCGGCTGGGGGCGAGGCTGTCGGCAAAGGTAGCTGGCACCGCTGCTGACTCTTCTGCTGTTTGATAAATCGATCCCTGAGCTTTGATCTGTGTGGATTCGTTCAGGTTGAAGCGTTGTTCGATACGCACCTGGGGCTGCCAGAGCCAGGGGTTGCCGGCACCAGTGGCCGGGGAAATGCCAACTTGCGCGAAGGTGGTGGGGTCACGATGGGAGATGAGGGGCTTTTCCTGCCCAAAGGAGAGGCTGGTGTTCTTCCAGGCCATCTCTATGTTAGCTACACGGAGGCGTGGATAATCGGCGAGGTGGCGGCTCTGCTGGCGTGGGGGAGAGCCGGTGCGTGCGTTCGTGTCGAAGAAGTCAATCATGGCGAAGCCAGTGACGTCAGCACCGAGAATCGTTTGCGGACTTTCAAAGCGCAGGCCGATGATGGTCTGGCTGGCGGTGATGCCTGCTGCGCGGGGAGAAGCGACCAGGGCTGCCGAGCTTGAGTTGATTGCACCTCCATTATTGCGGCCGTTCCAGTAACTGTTCATGAGGAGAGTGCCAGTGATAGCGAGGGGTTGCTTTGAGGCGGCTTCCACTTTTGCCTGGGCTTGTTCACGAATTTGAGTTTTCTGTACTTCGACTGTTTCAGCCAACGGAACATTGCCAGGGTTGAGTTGCTGGCGCAAGGAGTTGACCTCCTTTTGAAGCGCTTCGTTTTGAGCTTCGAGCTTTGCGAGGCGTTCGAGAATCAATTCGAGTTGTGTCTTTTCCTGCGCCGCTAGCGGCGCGAGCGCAAAAAGACAGGCGATGAGAGTGCTAAGCACCGGGGGTTTGCTTCGCATCGAAAAGTTGCTCCAGGGTTTGTCGTAATACGAAGGGAGAGTAGGGCTTGGAGAAGAAAGCGTCGGCACCAAGGGCTTTCACCCTATCTGGTGTGGCTTCATCTGTATTGGCACTGATCACGACAATGGGAATTTGACTATATCGGATATCGGATCGCACTTGTTCGATCAGTTGAAATCCGTCACCAAAAGGCATGTTGAGATCGGTGCAAAGGGCTTGTACGCCATCTTTGCTGTCGAGAATCTTCATCGCCTCCAGCATAGATCCTACCGTTCGCACATCCGCACCAGGGATAGACATCAGCGCCAGCGCCAGCGCCTCTCGTGAGTAAGCGGTGTCGTCGACAACCAGGATGAGTCGCTGCATGAATGGCCTAAGGCAAGAAACGGTATCCGACCCCGTGCATCGTTAGAAAGTAGCGAGGCGAGTCTGGCTGTGGCTCAAGTTTTTGACGCAACCGGACGACATGTGCGTCGACGGTTCGCGTGTTTGGGAAAGATTCATAGCCCCAGACCGAGTTGAGGATCAGCTCGCGGGAAAGCGGGCGATCAGGGTTCTGGACAAAGAAAGTGAGCAGGTTGTATTCGGCCGGAGTGAACTTTACTTCGACATCATTTTTGGTTACTACCCGGCGGTCGAAGTCGAGACGAATATCGCTGAAGGAGAAGACCTGATTGGGCGGAGCGGTGGCCCTGCGGAGGACGGCCCTGATTCTCGCGATCAGCTCTCGTGTACCAAATGGTTTGACGATGTAATCGTCAGCGCCAATCTCGAGCATCAGTACTTTGTCGATCTCGTCGCCGATAGCACTCAACACGATGATCGGGGTATCCATGCGTGCCGCGCGGATTTGCTTACAGACTTCGACTCCGCCGAGGACGGGCAGGCGCAAGTCAACGAGAACCAGATCAGGCTTGGCCGAGAGAGCCGCATCCAGGCCAGACTTGCCGTCGGCATGCGTGATGGTGCGAAAACCTTCGCGCTCGAGCAGGACCGCAATTGTGTCCCGGAGGCTTTCATCGTCGTCGATAACAAGAATCGTTGTCACTTTGGATAGTTTCAGTTTAGTTGGGACAAGGCGGATGGCTCATCTGCATTTTGTAAAAAACGTGTGAATGGGTGGGGCTAAAATGAAGGCGTGATAAGTCGACTTTTCTTTTTCATTTCCTTTGTGATGAATCTTCTTGCCATTGAGCCGTTGCCTGTGAAGACGGGCCAGTTGGCCAACGGCATGAAGGTGATTGTCGAAGAAGACCGTGACATTCCGAATGTTGCAATGTATCTGTTCTACAAAATTGGAAGTCGAAACGAAGTTCCCGGCAAGACTGGGCTAGCTCATTTCTTTGAACACATGATGTTTAACGGAGCCAAGAAGTATGGCCCGAAGATGTTCGACATTGTGATGGAGAAGAACGGTGGCCGCAATAACGCCTATACGAGCGAAGACCTGACCGTTTATACGAATTTCATTCCGAGCACCGCCCTGGATATTACCTTTGATCTGGAGGCAGACCGGATTCGCGATCTGGCCATTGATCCAAAGATGGTGGAGAGCGAACGCGGCGTTGTCTACAGCGAACGGCGGCTGAACGTTGACGGTAAAAATCTTGGCACTCTCAACGAGCAGTTGCGCGCAGCTGCCTTTACTGCGCATCCCTATCAGTGGAGCGTGATTGGCTGGCCCAGCGACATTGAAAGCTGGACGATGGATGACTTGAGGGCTCACTTCAGGATGGGCTACGCGCCGAATAACTGCACGCTGGTTGTCGTGGGGGCTGCCAGCTTTGATCAGGTGATGGGGCTGGCCAGGAAGTATCTCGAACCGATTCCGGCGCAGCCACCGCCGCCTGCCGTCAGGACAAAAGAGCCGGAGCAAAAGGGTGAGCGGCGAGTGAAGATCGAGAAGGCAGCTCAGTTGCCGCTGCTGATGATGGGCTATCACGTAGGGGATTCGCGTGACCCTGATTATCCTGTTTTGACTGTAATAGATGCATTGCTCACAGAAGGTAAGAGTGCCCGGCTGACCAACCGATTGGTGGACAAAGAGCAAGTGGCACTCCAGGTAAGGGCGGACAATCCGATGAAACTCGATCCGGCTCTGTTCCTGTTTTTGGTTCAGCCGCGCAGTGGAGTCGCTCCCGAGAAAGCCGAGGCGGTTCTCTATGAGGAACTTGAGAAGCTCAAGACGACCCGGGTGCCAGCCAGAGAACTGGACAAGGCTCGCAATCTGATCCTGGCCGCTTTCTACCAGCAGTTGAAGACGATAGCCGGCAAGGCGAACCTGCTGGGGCAATATGAGATTTATTTCGGTGGCTATGAAAAGCTCTTTGGCTTTGACCAGCAAATTGCCGCTGTGACTGCGGCAGATGTACAAAGAGTGGCAGCGAAATACTTCAGGGAACAAAATCGGACTGTGGCGACGCTGGTGCCGGTAAAGGGTGAGGGCAAATAAGATGCGGATGATTATTTTGATTCTGTTGATTTCGATTTCACTGGCAGGGCAGATCCGAATGCCCTCCTATCAACGCGTCAGTCTCGATAACGGGACCGCCGTCTTTGTGATGTCAAAGAAGGACCTGCCACTAGTCAGCTTGCGTGTGTCGTTGCGGGGCGGAGCTGAAGCCGACCCGGCGGGGATGAACGGTGTGGGGTTGGTTGCAATTGAAATGCTTACGCGCGGTACAGAGAAGCGCAGCAGGGAAAAGCTGGCGGAGGATCTCGACCAGTTGGGGATCCGCGTTCAAACCGCAATGTCGAATCAGACGGCCTCGATCGAGTTGGAATTCTTGAGCAAAGATACGGCCCAGGTCTTTGCATTGCTTGAGGAGATTCTGCTGCAGCCGAAGTTTGACGACGGCGAATTGAAGCAGTTAATCTCCGAGAAGGTAGATGCGGTTAAGGTGGCAAAGGATCAGCCACAGATGGTGCTGCTCGAGTATCTTTCTGCCTTCTATTTCGGGAAGGAGCATCCCTATGGCCGTGCCATGAACGGGGATGAACTTAGTCTGCCGAAGCTGACCCGGGCGGCGGTGGCCGAGCACTGGAAGCGGAGCTTTGTTGGAAAGAATCTGGTGGTGGTGGTGGCTGGAGATGTAGACTCGAAAGCGGCTGAGGTGCAGTTGAGGGGCTTGTTTGGCAAGGTGCCCTCCGGGGCTGCCTATGTTGCGAAAAACGTTGCCGCTCCCAAGAGCGGGGCTGCCCGGTTGCTGCTGGTAGATTCCCCGGGTGCCACGCAAACTTACTTTGCCATTGGCCAACCAGGCATCGAACGTGTAAATCCAGACCGAACCAAGCTCGAACTGGTGAATACGCTCTTTGGCGGACGCTTCACTTCGATGCTCAACGATGCCCTGCGTGTCGACAGCGGGCTTACCTATGGGGCAAACAGCATTCTGCAGCTTGACCGGTTGCCTGGGACGATCTCGATTCTCACTTTCACCAAGACGGAGTCTACTGAGGCAGCAATCGATCTTGCGTTGAAACAACTGGAAAAGCTTCAGAGTCAGGGAATTGACGCCGGGCAACTAGCGAGCGCCAAGGCCTATGTTAAGGGTGAATACCCGACCAAAGCCCTCGAGACGATCAACCAACTCTCCGGGATGCTGACCAATTTTGAGATCTTCGGGCTCAATCGAGGTGAGGTGGATGATCTGATTTCGCGGATTGATGCAGCGACGCTCGAGCAGGTAAACCAGACCGCGCGGAACTATTACAAGACCAGCGGCCTCGTGTTTGTCCTGATCGGCGATGCGGCCAAGATCCGCAAGTCGGCTGAGAAATATGCCAAGGATATTAGGGTAGTGAAGATTAACGAACCGGGGTTTTGATGCGCTTCTTTCTCCTGCTTTTCTCTTCCAGCCTGGTTGCCCAAGTGCTGCTGATTGATGGCGAAAGCGCATTTGTGGTGCCACCTCGAACCAACGTGGAGTTAAAAGTGGTGTTGTCGGCGGCAAGCCTGGGTGGCAATGTGTCCGGCGTCAATGTTCGTTTTGTGCCTCCTGCAGGGCAGGCAAGTGTTACCGTTCGGACGGATGCGAGCGGGAAAGCGTCAACAATCTATACGACCCCGGATCTTTCCGGCTACTGGAATGTGGATGCCGTGGCAGAGCTGGGTGATGGGGCTGTGGTTAGCTTTGCGTTCTCGGTGGGCTCTTTTGTGCCGACCGGCACTGCGACGGCCTTGAGGGCTGAACTTCGCCGGGTGCTATTGCGGAATGCAGCCGATGGGAGCAACCTGCAGCTTGTAGGGCCGTACTGGCTGCCGGCGGGTAGTCTGGTTCGTCCAGCCCGCTGGGGGAAGGATAAAGAGGCTGGAGGGCTGTGGAGGGCCGAGGTGGGGAGCTGGTTGTTGTGGGTGGATGATGGGCCAGCCAAGAGTTGGGCGAAGCCGACGCGCTTCTACCTTGTACCGGGAAACGCCGTAGGCCAGGCGCGGATTTCGGGTGAGATGTGGTGGCCTCTTGTCCAGCCGCCGGGCGGGAACTGGCAAAGCGTGGGGCGAAACACTAGTGCAGCCGGAGCCCTCATTCCGGTTATCGACCTGGCACCTGTGTCGAGTGAGACTTGTGGGGTTTTGCTGTCT
>JBKJUN010000520.1:0-6132 GCA_046590555.1 Bryobacter sp.
GTTGCCTGCGGCTCGGATGGAGGGGTCTTCGCCGTCCAGTCGATAGCTGTTGATTGCTCTCATGCGAAGGGAGCCTGACCAGCCTTTGAAGGCTGCCAGGGTGAGAGCTGCGTTGGCAGTGAAGTGGGGGGCGCGGTCGACGTATCTTCTCGGTGTAGTGTCGAGGTAGTAGGCGTTGGAGACTTTTGTTAGACCTCCGTTGATGCTGAGGAATCGGGTAAGGGCGAAGCTCGACTTGGCTTCGAAGCCATAGGTTCGGCTGGGGCCTAGAAATTCGAGGGAGCCGTCGTCGGCGACATAGACGAGTTCGTTGGATCTTGCGATGTGGAAGGCATCGACGGCCAAGGAGAGGCGATTTAGTCTTGAAGAGATACCGAGTTGGGTGAAGTCTGTGTTGGCGACCTTGACTCCGTTGCGGTTGGTGAGGATGCTGCGGGCATCTATTGAAGAAATGCCGCGTCCGTAATTGGCGTGGAGCGTGATGGGGATCTTGTTTGAAGGGGTGAAGGCTGCGCTCAGTTTGGGCTGGAAGCGACCGCTGGATTCGGTGTTGGAGTTGAGTAGATCCACACGATCTTTGACGTCGAAGCGGAAGGTGTCGAAGCGGAGACCTGCGCCGAGAAGGAGGCGGCCTTTGAGCAGGCTGACGTTCTCTTGGACGTAGGAGGCGGCGTTGGTGACGTGGGCGTTGGCTTTGGTGGTGATGCCGATGTTACGGGGATATAGGCCAACATTGATCTGGTTGTCGTGGAAGTTGATACCGGCGGTGAGGGTGGTGTTTGCGGTTGCGTGTTTGTACTGGAGGTTTGTGCCCTGGATGAGGCGCGAGTCGTGTTGTTGAATGGCGTCACCGTTTTCAGGGTCGTTTAAGAAATACGTGAAGTTGGAGTAGAGGTCGAAGAGGGAACGGGTGAGGAAGGCGTCCACCTTCCAGGAGTCGCCGTTGGTGGTGAGTTGCTGGAAGTAACCGGCGAGGGTGGCGTTGCGGATTCTGCCGCCCTGGCCCGGATCGAGGAAGCCGTAGCGGTTTGGGGAATCGATGGGGATCTGGCCGGAAGAGTTGTAAGAGTTGAGGCCTCCATTCATTTTGAGGGCGAAGGTACGGCGCTCGGAGAGGTGGTGGGTGAAGTTGGCGGTGAGGTTGTCGCGGCGATAGTCGAGCGGATTGACGAAGGGGCCGTCCGTGTTTGAGCCTTCAAAGGCGATGAAAGATTCGGTGTTGCGCCAGTTGGGGCTCAGCGATAGGAAGCCGCGTTGGGTGTTGAAGGAGCCGCCCTGGATGCGGGCGGTGAGGAGGTCAGGAAAGGCTTCGCGGAGGCGGATGTGGACAACGCCCAGGCCGCTGAAATCGCCGTATTCGGCGCTGAAGGGACCGTTGATCAGGTTGGCTTCCTGGATGAGTTCGGGGCTTAGGCTTTTGAGTGAGCCGAGATAGCCTTGGCCGTGGCCCTGGGTAGACTGGTTCTGCTGTATGTTGTCGACGAGGACTTTGAGGCCACCGCTGACGCCGCCGTGATCGAGATTGAAGCCGAAGCGGCGGATTTCGATCGACTTGCCGCCGCCTTCGTGCTGCCCGGCGTTGATGCCACCGTTGAGCTGATGGAAGACCTGATCGTCGCGCGAGAAGAGGGTTTGGGCAAAGACTTCGCTGTTGCGGTTATCGATCGCCGGCTCGATTGTGGTGGCGGTAATGGTGACGGAGGTGTGGGTCGCTGGCGGCTTGGGGGGTTGAGCCTGGAGTGCGAGGGTCAGCAATATTGTGGCAGGGAGTCGCATTAAGAGGTACTACGTGGTCCGTTTGAATTTAGATTTCACGTTGTTCAAATCGATATCTAGTGTAGTGTCTGCAAAATAACTAGACAGACGATTTTGCCCGTTTTCTGGACTTTGGACTAGTGCAGCCAGGCTGGATTTGCTCCAGGGTTCGGCGGCAGCGATTGAGCTTCTCCTGGATAGACTCTATAGTCGCAGTCCACACGAAGGGTTGAGGATTTTGGTTCCATGTATTTAGAAAAGCTGCAATACAAGATTGTAGGTCCGCCACGCTGAGGAAGACGCCGCGACGGATGGCCTTGTTGTCCAAGTGACCGAACCAGCGTTCGACAAGATTCATCCAACTGGAACTGGTAGGGACGAAGTGAGACACGAACCGGGGATGACGTTTTAACCACGCATTTACCTTTTCATGTTTGTGCGTGCCATAGTTGTCCATGATCAAATGCAACGGGGTGTCGCCGGGAAACTCCTTGTCCAGTAGGCGGAGAAATTTCAGAAATTCCTGATGCCGGTGTCTGCTGTAGCATTCGCCGACTACCTTACCCTGTAACGTCTCCAGCGCGGCGAACAAGGTGGTCGTTCCGTTGCGTTTGTAGTCGTGGGTCATCGTGCCGCAACGTCCCTTCTTAAGGGGCAACCCAGGCTGGGTGCGGTCCAATGCCTGAATTTGGCTCTTTTCGTCCACGCAAAGCACGATTGCCTGTTGCGGCGGATTCAAATACAGGCCGACCACATCGGTCATTTTTTCCAGAAACTTCGGATCGCGCGAGAGCTTAAAGGTCTCAGTCCGATGTGGTTGCAGATTGTGAGCACGCCAGATATTGTTCACGGTCGACTTGCCGACGCCTTGTTGCTGCGCCATGGTCCGGCAACTCCAGTGGGTCATTCCCGCCGGTTTGCTTTGCAGGGTTGCATCGACGATTGCGGCGATCTTGTCTATCTCATAGATAGGCTTTCTTCCTCGACCTGGCGCTATGTCCCATAGACCGTCGAGCCCCAAGTCAACAAAACGCTTTCGCCAGAGAATTACTGTATTGCGGTTGATCGAGAGTTGCCTGGCAATGCCAACATCGGATTCGCCTTCAGCAGCGGCCACCACGATGCGGCAGCGCAACGCAACCTGCTGCGGAGTGCCATGAGCTGCAATCCAATGCTCAATCTTCTGCCTGTCCAATGGGGAAAGCTCACAGGAATTGCCCATGCTTCAGTCTAAAACAATTCGGCGTCGTATGTCTAGTTATTTGATGGACAGTACACTAGATGAAAATCGATCTACATAATGTTTCCTTATAATTTCGGAAAAGTAGGTTGCGGCATAGCGGCAATATAGATGGACTTGACGATTTGGGTAAGGGCTTCACAATTAGTACGCTGTTGTTCGCCCGTACTGGGATGCCGGTGAAGCCTGTCGTTGGTGCAGATTCGCAGAATGACGGCAACACGGTCAATGACAAGCCGATCGTGATGGGCAGGTGCTGGCAAGCAATGCTTACCTGACCACTTGGCCGGTGAGGGCTTTGTCTGCGCGGCGCTCTTGGGCGGCTCCGCGTTTGAGGATGCGCTCCATTTGGTGGAAGAGAGTTTCGTTATTTGGTTCGTTTAGCCAACGGTCTTGCGAGTCGATTTCCATTTGCCGGGCGCGGTCTGCCTGGTAGAGGGCGAAGACATAGCGTTCGAAGGTTTGGAGTTCGAGTTCGCCTTCGGGCAGGCATTGCTTGAGGAGTTTGGCCTTGAGGGCATCGTATTGGCTTCGTTCGTGCGGATTGTTTTCGAAGATGGTGGTGGGGTTGGCCGTGAGGCCGTGACGGGTGCTGTTGGCGGCGGAGTTGGCGCGGCCTTCGGCTGTTTTTGGGCCGGTGGACTTTTTTGCATTTTGACTGTTGGCATCGATTTGAGCTTGAGTGGACATAACTATCCTCATTCGTGATTTGAAATGGAAAGAGGGGCGCAAAGGCGCCCCTCCGGTTGAGAAGATAACAGGCGAGGCGGCGGAACCGAACCACAGTTTTTGGAACTTGTTGATTCTGCTTGAAATAGAGGCGAATCATTCATTGGAACGGGTTTGCCTCGTTGGTGTGGGTGGGCCTAGCTTTGTAGGATTTCTTTCCACAACTTGGCCAACATGGCAATGCTTGCCATTCGTTGCCATGCATGTTAGGTTGAGACGAATACGCTTCACCAAGTGCAACATGCAAACAATGAACATCTCTCTCCCAGATCAACTCAAAGACTTTGTCGATGTCCAGGTGGGATCTGGACGCTACAGCAGTGTCAGTGAATACGTCCGCGACCTAATCCGAGATGACGAAAAGCGGAAGGCGCAGCAGAAACTGGAGACGCTTCTCATGGAAGGTATGCAAAGCGGCGGTCCGACCGAAATGACCAAGTAAGATTGGCAGGAGATCCGAACCGAAGCCCTAAAACAGTTTGAGGCACGCAAAGCTCGGAAGACGGCCTAATGGCCTTGGTGTTGAAGCGGGAAGCCGCTAAACGCGACTTGATCGCGCAATGGGTTTGGTACGCCGAGAATGCCGGCATAGAAACTGCTGATCGCTTCCTGGCCGCTGTAGATGCAACGGCAACCATGTTGGCCAGCCAGCCTGAGGGTGGACAACGCATTTTTTGACGAAGCCCGAAATTCAGGGTATGCGCCGATTCCCAGTGGGCAATGGCTTTGAGACGATATTGCTTTTTTACTTGCCTTTGCCGAGCGGAATTGACCTCGTTCGGGTAGTGCATGGAAGGCGAGATCTTCAGCGATTATTCATGGAAGGGTTTTTCGGTTGAATTGGAATTTGTGGTTCTCATTGGCTTGAGGGTAGAACGCCCTGTTGATCGACTCCAACAGCGCTTCGGCTCGGTCTGCCTTGTGATCGGGTAGTTGGATGTTTTACAGCATGGCTGACCAGAAAACACTCATTTTGCCGGTTGCCCCCATGACGGGTGAAAGCGTCAAAATAGCGTGTAAAACCTATGGTGAATCTTGCGGCTGATGTCTTTGTCTGTTGGGGTTTTAGGCTTGTTTTTTGCTAGCAGGGATTTGATGTGGTCGCAAGGCTTAGGTGCAGATGGATGCGTCCCTATTGGAATTCTTAAAAATTTGGAGCTTGGCGCGGGACTGGGGCGGCCGTCGGCAAACGATTGATTCTAATAGCGTGTAAAACAGATTTGGCACGATGTAACTGTTTGCGGATTCGTTGGGTCCAGCGTTTGAGGGAATAAAAAGCCTAGATTTGCTGAGCAAAATTGAGAAATGCGCTGGGACGGTTCAGGCTGATGGCCTTCCGATGGCCTTCCGATGGCCTTCCCAGGGTTGGATGACGATAACTTGGCTTGTGATCTTTGAGGCAATCGAAGATACTTTGCATGTCGGCGGCGGCTGGCGGCGTCCAGCGAATTCTCATCTAGGTGCTGAGCATGTGCTCGAAACGGGTGTTCATCTCTTCTTCTTCTATGAATTCACCACGGTCGGCATAGGCTTTCGCTTCGAGCACGGCGGCATTGCAGCGCGCATCTTCATCGAGCAAGCGCATGGCAGCGGCCTTCAGCAATTCGCCCGCGTCTACTCTTCCCTCGTGGAGGGCGAGCTTCGTCAATTGAGACTCTTGCTCTGGTGTAAAGTGCAGTTCCATGTTTGCTGCTCCTAGCTTTTAGCCTACCGGATCTGGAACGGAGTCTCACTCAGTCTACGTTAAGGCAGAAATCTTCTCGGGGGGCCGCGGGGACCGGGGGGCGTGGCCTGTTCGCCGAGTGCTTCTATGCCCGGCGGGGATGATGGGAATTTTGCTTTAGGGCTTTGTCACTTTGAATCCCCGCGCTTACGCACGGGGCTGGAAGCGGTTACCAATGTCGCCGACCGAACACTGCGGGGTAGCTTCGTCGCTGACCGAACATGGTGGGTGGGGTGACGCGGGTGGAAGCTAAGGACAGATTGGGGTGCGATTCGTTTTCTAATAGTAGAGTGAAGCGAAGAGCCTTTGTTGGATTTGGATTGGCGGCACCGAGTGCTGGATTTCAGCGTGCTGTTGCTCCGAAACGGGACCGATTGAATTTGTTGTTTGTGATGACCGATCAGCAGCGTGGGGATTGTTTGGGTGCTGACGGGAATGCTGCGATTCGGACTCCGAATCTGGATCGGTTGGCCAAGGAGGGCACGCGGTTTCGTCATGCTTATTCGAGTACTCCAACTTGCACTCCAGCGCGGTGTGGGTTGTTGACCGGGCTGTCGCCGTGGAATCACGGGATGCTGGGGTATGGGGAGATTCCGCGACGCTTTGCTTATGAGAAGCCGCGGGCTTTGCGGGAGGCGGGGTATTCTACGGCGACGATTGGGAAGAATCACTTTGCTCCTTGGCG
>JBKJUN010000602.1:0-5249 GCA_046590555.1 Bryobacter sp.
TTACGGAGAAAGGCTTTGCGGCTCTTGCGCCACTGGTAAATCTCCGCCGGCTTGAGGTTGTTCGAACGCGCTTGACCGGTGCGTCTGCGGCAACGATTTGCCTCTTCACCAAGCTAGAACAACTGAATCTCGACTACACCACTTTCAATAACGTGGGGCTGAAGCAGATCATCGCCTTGCCTCTGAAAGAGCTTCGCCTCGACAGCGCCAATCTCAGCGATGAGGCTGTCGATAGCCTTGCGGCCATATCATCACTGCAGTTGGTGAACCTCTATCACACGCTCATTTCTGAACAAGGGCATGCCCGGCTGGTGAAGGTCTTACCTAATGCAAAAATTGTCTGGGATCGTGACTCAAAACTTCCGAATCGGCGTGGGAGCTGATCACCATGAACTTGCTGATGCTTGCTTTTCTTGCCCTTGACTGCGGAACTTCCACTCGCGAATCCGTTGACCTGCGAGCCTGCTGGATTAACGATGCCGATTTGCCAGCGCTCTCGCGCCAAGCCGGCCTGAAGCGGTTGGATCTCTCGATGACTCGCATCACCGATCAGGGCATGCTGCAACTGAAGACGCTCAATGGCCTGGAGGACCTGAATCTCCGTTATGCCGAACTCATCACCGATGAAGGCATGTCGGCCATCAAGGGTTGGAAGCAGTTACGCCGGATTGATTTGCGTGGCACCAAAGTCACTGATACGACCATGGGGTATCTCGGGGCCCTGATGACGCTGCAGTCGATTGACCTTGGCTTCGCGCAGATTTCCGATAACGGGATTGAGCTGCTCACTTCGCTGCCTGGCTTGAAGCAACTCACTCTTGGTGGCAACAAACTCACCGATGCGGGGATGCAGGCTTTGCGGTTGATGCCTACTCTCGAATACCTTGACCTGAGTGGTCCGCAACGAACAGACTCTGGACTTTGGAGTGTCAGCCTAACCGAATCTGGTGTGGCTGCGATTGCGACGCTGACCAACCTGCGTGAACTTCGCATTGGCGGAAGCAACGTTACAGCGATCAGTCTTGAGCCGTTGCGGCGCGGGCTCCCCAAGCTGGAGCGCCTGAGCTTGCATCGCTCGAAGCGCATAACCGATGAAGCCGTAGTGGTGTTGCGGGATTGGAAGTCGCTTAAGGAAATTGACCTTAAGGATACGAAGGTCACTGAGGCAGCGATGCAGCAACTGCGCGCCGCGCTGCCCGGTTGCGAGATTCGAAACTAGGCCGAGACGAGGATCTCGCCCATGCGCTTGGATGCGGTTGGATACTTGCCAACGCCGGCTTGAAGCCCGTCATCGGCCAGTGTCAGATAGAGATCGCCAACAGTGCCGGTGACCTTGCTGTGTTGGCCGAGCGCCAGACGCTTGCCAGCATTGCCGGCAACGATCGCGGCGAGGCCGTTGTTCTTGTGGCTATTGGCTTCGGCGTGCTCATGCACAAAGAGAAGTACTGTGTTGTCGAGTAATGTTCCGTCACCTTCGGGTGTCGATTTCAGGCGGCCCAGGAGGTATGCGAATTCTTCTACGTGCCAGCGGCAGATGTCGCGCAGGATGCGTTGCCCGTCCAGGCCGTCGGCACCCGGTGCCTTGCCGTCCTGATGCGTGTAATCGTGATGGCGAGCAGAAGTGTAACCAAGCCACGGGAATCGCGCGAGGCCCTGGCACTTGGTGAGCATGTAGGAGGCTACGCGTGTCTGCCGGGTGATCAGGGCATGGGCAAGCAGGTCGCTCTGGATTTTGGCGATTCTCGGCCAGTCTTTCATGTCGCCGTCGAAGTCTGGAGTATCGAGGCGTTGGAGATCTGGAGGTAGGCCGGCGATGGCTCGCTCGAGGTCTCTGACAGAAGCGAGATGCTCATCGACGCGCTGCGCGTCATCCGTCGGTAGCTTTGTCTTGAGTGTCTTTGCATCCTCGCGCACGGCATCGAGAATGGAGCGCTTGCGGTTTACCCAGCCGAGTTCGCGTGCGCCGAAGAGGCGGTCGAAAAGGCGACTTGGGATCATCTCCGGAGGCAGCGCGCGGTCATAGCCGGCCCAACTCATGTTGCGCTGGATGCTTTCGCCAAAGGATTCCTGCGAGACGCCAAGCTGCAAGGAGCGGAAGCGCGAGTCACCGCCGATTTTACCGGCAATGGCTTGATCGATCGAGGCTCCGCCAGCGCCACGGCCGGTGAAAGTAGTGCAGCTCATCAGCGCGCTCATGGAGTTGTGATGGCCGTTGCCGGGGCCAGGGAGTGCAGCGGCGGAGTTGTCAAGGCCTGAGAGAACGTGGAGTTGATCGCGGTACTGCGCGAGCGGACGCAGGCAGGGAGAAAGCTGGAAGTCGCGACCGGTTTCGGTGGGGATCCAGTAGCGTTCTGGCACGCCGTTGCCGTTGAACCACAAGACGAAGCGGCTCTCGATTGGCGCAGTGGTTTTGCCCGGCGCTGCATAAGCCGTGCCGGTGGAGTTGAACATCGAAACCAGTGGTGGCAATGCCAACCCTTGCAGCAAAGTGCGCCGTGAGATTCGCATTCGACGGGTGATTAGGTTAGCCATCTATCGTACATTCTCCTGTAACTTAGCGCGATTGACCGCTAGGCTTAGCATAAGCTCTTTGAAGCGGAATTGCGAGTTGCGGAAGCGCGCGGTGAGGTCTTGAATCATTGCACGGTCGGCAAGGGTTTCGAGCCTGCCTGTCGTGTAGCGAAAGAGTTGCTTGACGATACACTCCTGGCAGATCCCGCTGCGGGCTAGAATCTCGCCTAGTTCGCGGGGGTTATTGAAGTCTGCAGAGTTGAGGCCCGCTACATAACCTTTGGTGTCGAGCGGCAGGTCGATCGTCTTCTTGTCTTCTTTGAAGAGGATTTTTGCAGACTCCCGTCGTCCGCCGATCGCATCGAATTTTTCGAAGCCGAAACCGATTGGGTCAATCAGTGTGTGGCAGCCGGCGCAGCTCGGGGATGAGAGATGAACGCCGAGGCGCTCTTTGTTAGTGAGGGGTTTGTCTTCCGATAAAACCGGGAGATTGGTGTCGACTCCCGGGGGTGGTGGCGGAACATGCTGGCAGAGCAACTGTTCGCGAACGAAGAGCCCACGGGCCGTGGGTGAGGTGTCATCGGGCTTAGCTGTGCTGGCGAGGAATAGAGCCTGCCCCAGAATGCCCGCACGCTCTGACTTCTCATCGAAGCGCACGCGCTCATATTCGCGGGTTGGCACTGGTAGATCGTAGATTGCGGCGAGGTCTGCGCTGAGATAGCCGTGCGGGTCTGTCAGTAATTCCATGAAGCTGCGATCACCCCAGGCAAGGTCACGTACGAAGCGGCGGGCTTCTTCGGTCATCGCTATTGCGGCTTCACGATTGAATTTCGGATAACGGCGGCGGTCTTTGGCTGTGCCGAGCACGCGGTCAAAACGAAGCCACTGTGCACTGAACTCATCGATGTTTTCTTTGGCCCGTTCATCGGCGAGAAGGCGTCTGGCCTGGGTCTCGATATCCAGATAACCCTTGGCGGCTGCATCGAACAAGGTGTCATCTGGCATGCTGGCCCAAAGGGTAAACGAGAGGCGATTGGCCGTTACATAAGGCTTGAGCGTTTTATCGTCGGAGTCTTCCATCCGGAAGAGAAAAGCCGGAGATTGCAGCATGGCCTCGGCTACTAGTTGTACGCCTCCCTTGGTGTAGAGGGCGTTATATCGCTGCAGCTCATCGGGGCGCAACGGGCGGCGGAAGGCGCGACGGCCGGAGTTTGCGACAAAGCCTGGCTGTAGCTTGATTGCTCCGCGCCGCACTGCGTTGCGGGCGATCTTTTCTGCTGCCTGTGAGTAGGCATCCATGAGGAGTGGGGAGAGGCTCTGGCCTTGATACTGCGTCTTGAAGCCGTTGACGAAATCTTCTGGTGGAAACTGCTGCGCGGGTTGTGAGGTGTCGCCCAGAAGGTCTCGAACGACGTTGTTGTATTCGTGATGACTGAGCCGCCGCAGGTAGATGCGCGCCTTTGTGTAGCCCGCACCCATCGCTTCGCGCTTGCGGTACTGAATGGCTTCGGTGACTTCGACTTCGGGCATCTTTGCCAGCTTGAGGATCCAGGCCTCAAGCGCTGCGTCATCCGCGGAGCCTGCAGCAATACGCACACCGCCGGCATGGGCCATACGGCCCGTTGGCTTGCGTCGTAGGACCGATTCTGCTGGCTTGGCGCGATCCACCAACTCCACCAACGACCGCCCAAAGGACTCCAGTTTTGCCGGCGACGATTCGGCTTCGGGGAACTGCAAACGCGTGGCCGAAGCTACACCGTCGGCGAAGTGGCAAGCCCTGCATCCAGACTTTTCGAGCACAGGGTAAAGCGTTGTTCGGAAGTCCTGCGCTGCAGCGACCGCAATCGCTACTATCCATAAAGCAATAAATCTCATCGAAGCCCTATTTTAGGCGATAGCCCGGCCCGCGTAAGACTTGCCCCGGCACTGCGCCGGTATGCTTGTCGCCATCAATCACCATCTGCCCGTTGACGATCACGTAGGGGATGCCCACGGGGTACTGATGCGGCTTCTCGAAAGTGGCGCGGTCTGCGATGGTCTTCGGGTCAAATACCGTAATATCTGCCCAGTAGCCTTCCTTGAGCATGCCGCGTTCTTTGATGCCGATTTTGGCTGCATTCATGCTGGTCATCTTTTTAACGGCTTCCTCAAGTGAGATCACTTTTTGCTCGCGTACGTAGCGCCCGAGTACACGTGGGAAGGTGCCGTACCAGCGGGGGTGTGGGTTCATCGCCAGGGCAGGGCCGTCGTTGGCAATGGCAGCGCCGTCCGAGCCAATCGAGGTGTAGGGTTGCCGCATCGCGTAGATCATGTCGGCTTCGGAGTGGTGGAAGTAGACGCAAGCGACGCTGCCGTCTTCTGCCAGCAGCACGTCGAAGAGAACCTCGACGTCGTCTTGCCCGTTCTGTGCGCGGATTAGCTCGCTCATTCGTTTGCCGGTGAAGGCCTTGAAGCGCTCGCTCTTGAGTGAGACGAGTAACATGCCGTCCCAGCCGCCTCCGGTGGCTGTGTAGTGGTTGTACCAGTTCGGCAAGCCGTTGCGGATTTCCTTTTTCAGGCGTTCGCGATTTGCCGGGATGCGGAGGCGCTCGAGCATCGCCTTGTTGCCGCCGTCGTGAGCCCAGGGCGGAATGATCGCTCGCAGATTGTTTTGACCGGCGGTGTAGGGATAGACGTTGGAGCGGATGTCGAGACCCGAGGCGCGAGCCTTGTCGATCATCGAGATCACTTCTTTCATC
>JBKJUN010000941.1:0-12737 GCA_046590555.1 Bryobacter sp.
GGCACCCAAGTCTCGTCTTCCACGAGTTGGTTCAAAGGCTTGGCAATGTGCTGCCGGCCTCGCCCAAAGACGTCTCGATCATGCATCGCAAGCTGATTAAGGCCGGTCTTCGTGGGCCCAATGCGCTCAAGATCTTTTACGGCTCCAAAGTTTTCTTTGGTGTTGTCGTACCAGTTGTCATGAGTCTCTTGGTGGCTGGTTCGCCAGCCGATGCAAGCAATAAATTTGTTGCTGTACTTGCTGCCGTCGCTGCAGGCTTTTTTGGTCCCAACGAATACGTCAACATCCTGAGTAAGCGCCGCCAGAAAGAAATTCAGCGCGGCCTCGCCAACGGCCTCGACCTTCTGGTGGTCTGCGTCGAGAGTGGTCTTGGTCTTGACCAGGCTATCCTTCAGGTCTCAAAAGAACTTGAGCATGCCCACCCGGAAATCTGCGAAGAGTTCATGCTGGTCAATCTCGAACTCAAGGCCGGTAAGCGCCGCGTCGAGGCCCTTCGCAACCTCGCCGAGCGCACCACGGTTGACGACTTGAAGAAGCTCGTCGCTGTGCTCATCCAGGCCGACCGCTTCGGCACCGGTGTAGCCCAGAGTCTGCGCCAGCACGCCGACTTTATGCGCGTTCATGCCCGCCAGGTAGCTGAAGAAAAGGCCGCCAAGCTGGGCGTCAAGCTTATTTTTCCAATCTTTTTCTGTATTTTGCCTTCCTTGTTTCTCGTTACCGTCGGGCCCATGGCCGTCAAGATTGTGCGCGAACTTGGACCAATGATGAACAACATGTAGCCCTGAAGTTTCAAGGGCATTCTACCGAAGTAATAAGTAAAGAAGACTACAGGTCGCGGGATTAAGAATCGCAACTGGAAAGGAGAACTCAATATGGACGGAGAAATGTTTAGAATCGTCTGCGTTGTGCTCGCAGTCAGCCTGCTTGGTTTGATTGTGCTGCGCCGCAAGAAGAATGTTGAAGAGTAGTTTGGTTGTCGGATTTCGCTAGCTGAGGCGTGTGCCCGGAGAGGGATTGACACACGCCTCGCAAGCATAGATTTATTTGGTTTGGTTACGGAGGGTTGAGTTATGAAAGGCATTTTGGGCATGAAAATGGCAAATAAGATTCTTACTTGGACTGGCGCGCTGCTGACGCTCGCGCTCTTGGCTGGTCCCTTTGCGGGCAACGCATCCGCTGCTACTTTCGGCAGGCCCATCATCATCGGCGGGCAAGTTGCTGATCTGGCGCTGGACGAAGGGCGTGGTGTACTTTACATCGCCAACTTCACCGGCAACCGGATTGAAGTCATGTCGACTGCCACCGGTGTCATTCAGACTTCCTTCAATGTTTCTTCACAACCAGGCTCGCTCGCGTTGTCTCCGGACAGGCGCTGGCTCTTGATTGCCCACTACGGCAACTTCGCCACACCCAGTCAGCAGCGCAACGCCTTGACGCTGATTAACCTCGAAACTAATCAGAGGCAGACCTTCTCACTCACCGCCGTTCCACTGAGTGTCGCCTTTGGTTCTGACGGTCTTGCGCTGGTCGTGACCTCGAACGCTTTTCTACTCTTCGACCCGGTTACCGGCACCACCCGAACCCTACAATCAATTAGCGAATTAGTTTTGAAGACTCTGCCTGTTCCGCCCAATAATTTCCCCCAAAATGTTGTTGCCAGTTCCAGCCAATCGACTCCAGACTTCACAAAAATTTTTGGCGTGATTCAAGGCGGTACCAGCGATAGTGGCGTAATCGTATATCGCTACGACGTAGGTCTGGGGTTGCTAGTCTCATTTCCCTATATTGCAACTCCCAGTCTCGCTCCACGTACCGTCAGCACAAACGCTAATGGAACTAACATTTTTGTCGGCTGGGTCATGTTTAACGAAAATTTTCTCAATGTAAGCCAATACCCTGGCTCGAGCGGCATCCTCAACGTTGGCGGCCATGTGATCGATTCGGCGCGTGGCCTCATTTATGCACAGATGCAAGAGCAAATTGCTGCAGCCACCACTCCTATTGGAGGAACTACCCCGCCCGCAACCGGCGTCTCCGCCTTCGATCAGTCAAAGATTCTGCAAATCCTTGATGTTGACAATCTGACGGTGCGTGAACGCATCAAGATCCCTGAAAACCTCTCAGGTAAGGCGATCCTCAGCTCCGACGGCAATACAATGTATGCCAGCAGCGAAAGCGGCATCATGATCCTTCCCGTTGGAGACCTCTATCGCCAACGTAAAGTGGTATCGAACGTTTCTGATCTTGTTTTCCGCGGAAATTTCTGTGACCGCCGCATTGCAGTTCAACAATTTGTTGTGACTGACTCAAGCGGCCAGAATACCGACTTCACACTTTCCAATGTTCCGGCCGGAGTCTCAGTGTCTGGCCTCAGCGGGGTGACCCCGGCTGTGATCACTGTTTCGGTTGATCCGCTCACCTTTAGCAACACTCGTGGTACGGCCGTACGAACGATCAATATCAATTCCGAAGGCTCTATCCTCAACTCTTCTAGCATTCGGCTGCTGATCAACTCGAAAGAGCCTGACCAGCGCGGCACAAGCATCAGTATTCCAGGCACCTTGGTTGACATTCTTGCCGACCCGGCCCGCGATCGATTCTTTGTGATCCGCCAGGACAATAACAGCGTGCTGGTATTCGATGGCTCCAGCTATCAGCAAATTGCAACTCTGCGCACTGGCAATACACCCACGCAGCTAGCCTTTAGCTTTGATCGGCGCAATCTCTTAATTGGCAGCGACAACGCCCAAGTCATCTACGTCTACTCACTCGACAATCTGCAACAGCAACCTTCCATTGCGATGCCACAGGGACATTACCCGCGTAGTATCGCCAGCGCAGCCGGCGCAACGTTAGTCGCTAGCCGTGTAGCAGGCCCCCAGCACAAAATTTCCCGCGTTGATTTTGCCTCACGGAGGGCGACAGAGTTGGCGACGCTCGATGTTTTTGAAAATAACATTAATATCGACACCGTCCTCATTGCCTCGCCAAATGGCGCCAAGATCATGGGTGCCTCCAAAGACGGCACAACGTTACTCTTCGATGGAAACTCTAACTCCTTTGTCGCCGCGCGCAAGGACAACACGGCCCTCGGTGGCGCTTATGCCGCCTCCAGCTTTGACCAGTTCGTGGTTGGCAACTTCCTGCTGAACGGTTCGCTGGTTCCGATCCGCCGCTTGGCTCCTGACTCGCAGCCCAACTACGGCTTTGCTTTCGTCGATAACACCGGCTTCCGCACCACCTCGGCCAGTCCTGATGGCCCGGGTACAATCCAGCGCATTTCATTCCCGACCGGGACAGCTCAGATTGGCACCCGGATCGTTGAGTCACCCGTGCCAGCCAATGCTCTCACTCAGCCTTTCATCCGCACCGTTGCCCCGCTTTACTCGCGGAATGCAATCGTTGTTCTCACTGTCTCTGGCTTCACAGTACTTCCCTGGACCTATGACGCTGCTGTCGCTACACCGAAAATCACCAAGGTAACCAACCTTGCTGATGGTTCGACGGCAATCGCGCCGGGTAGCCTGGTCAAGATTGAAGGCAACGACCTCAGCCCCATCAATCAGGCTTCACGTGAGCGTCCTCTTCCGACCGCACTCGGTGAAAGCTGCATAACTGTAAATGGCCTGCCGATTCCGTTGATCTTTGTGAGCGGCAAAGAAATCAATGCTCAGATCCCCTTCGAGATCGCTGGTAGCACCACTTTAATTCTGCGCACTCCGGGTGGAGTGAGCGATAACTTCAACCTTGCGGTTTCGCCTACGGCTCCAAGTATTTTCCGCACTTTGATCGAGGGCATCGACACTCCGGTTGCGACCATAGTAAATGGACGCAATGGCTTGCTCGCCACCAACTCGAATCCGGTGAAGCGAAACGACAACATTGTTATCTATCTGACAGGCATGGGCAAGACCAATCCTCCCGTTGAGGCAGGCTTGAGTGCTCCATCAGATCCGCTTGCCAGTTCGCTGATTTCTCCCGTTGTTTCCCTCGGTGGGGTTGAGATCCCGGTCACTTACGCTGGGCTAACGCCGGGTGAAGTTGGGGTCTATCAGATCAATGCACAGATCTTGCGCTGGGTGCCAACCGGCTTCAGCATTCCGCTCACTATTTCGCAAGGCGGCTCAGTAACAACGCTCACTCTTCGGGTGATTGAATAAAACATTTATTGTGAGAATTGTTTTCACTATAATCTTCGTAGAAGGAGCTAACGAATGCTTGATCTAACAAAGCTTGCCCGCACGGGCTTGATTCTGGCCGCTGGCCTCATGGCGAGCATCCCTGGCATGGCCCAGCGTTGGGAATTTGGGGCTGGCGCTGCCGGCACTTTCTACACCACCAAAGAGGTTACTGTTGCTAGTGCCAAAGCGCAGGCCGGTTTCAAGAACGGCTGGGGTGCCACTGCCTGGCTTGGCAACGACATGCACAAGTATATTGGTGGCGAGATCCGCTACATGTTCCAGCAGAATGATCTGAAGCTGGAATCCGGTGGCAGAAACTACGCCTTCGGCGGGCGCTCACAGACGATTCACTATGACTTCCTAATCCACGGCGCTGCGCGCGGTGCCAGGGTGCGGCCCTTCCTTGCCGTAGGAGCCGGGTTCCGCGGCTACGAAGGAACTGGTAGGGAAGTTGCTGTTCAGCCGCTCAATAACTTTGCATTTCTGACCAAGACCACCCAATGGGTTCCTGTGGTGTCGGTTGGTGGTGGCATCAAGTTCATGGCTTCGAAGCATCTTGCTTTCCGCGCCGAGTTTCGCGACTACCTTTCACCCATACCGGACAAAATCCTAACTGCCGCCCCTGGGGCGAAGCTTAATGGCTGGTTCCACAACTTTGTGGCCTTGGTTGGCGTCTCGGTTCTGTTCTAATCAGAACAGATGCCCGAGAAATGTGCGATTTGCGGCACTCGCAGAGCGAAGCGATTCTGTCCAGGGCTGAAGGCAGATATCTGCCCTCAATGTTGCGGCAAAGAGCGCGAAGAAACCATCGCCTGTCCTTTTGACTGCGAGTTCCTGAATCAGGGCCGCGACCGTGAGAGGTTGCGTGAGCTGAAGCCGGAAGAAATTCCTCATCCCGACATCATCGTCAAAGAAGAGTTCTTGCGTGATCATGAGCCGCTTGTCCTCGTCATGGCTGCAGCCATCTCAGCAGGCGGCGAAAGACTCGAAGGCTTGATCGACAACGATGCTCGCGAAGCCATTGAGAGCCTTGTTCAGACCTACCGCTCGCTTGCCAGCGGGCTCATCTACGAAAGCAAACCCAAGAATCCGATAGCAGCAGCGCTGCATGAGCTCGTGCAGTTGCGTGTTGCTGAGTTTCGGCAAAGGATTGGGGCGCAGGCAGGATACGCAGCGATTCTCGATTCACATGTCTTGGGCGTGCTGATCTTCCTGCAGCGGATGGAACTACAACTGAACAATCAACGGCGGCGTGGGCGAAGTTTTCTTGATGCGGTAAGGCATTTTATTCCTCCCCCAATGCCGGCAAATCCCGCGACAATGGGTGTATGGCAACCGGAGTAGTCGTATTCGCGCACGGCTCAAGTGTAGAAAGCGCGAACGAAGCAGTAAGGGTTGTGGCCCGAGTAATTTCAGAAGACAGCGCCTTTCCGCTGGTGGCAACCTGTTTCCTCGATGGCGGCAAGCCTGACCTGCCTGGCGCGGTAGAAGAACTACTAGCTAAAGGGGCGGACCGGATTCTGGTCGTTCCATACTTCCTGACTGTTGGGCTGCATCTCAAGCGGGATTTGCCGGACTTGATTGAGAAGATCCGGGCCGAGCGTAAAGACCTGGCGATTGAAGTGACGCCTCCGCTGGATGGGCATCCTGGACTCGGTGCGATTCTGCGGGACCGTGCGAAGGAAGGGATTGAGCAATGGCGCTAGTCGAGAGAAACGCAAAACTGATAGAGACTTTTGACGTTGGGCCGGGGATCCGGCACTTTCGTTTTGAAGTTCCCGATGTCGAGCGCTTTGAGTTTGTCCCCGGACAGTGGGTTTCAATGACCGAAGTAGTGAACGACAAGAAGGTCACACGGGCTTACTCGCTTGCCTCGCTTCCTGATTCGAATCGGTTTGAGATCTGCCTGAACAAGGTCCAGGAAGGGCTCTTTACCCCCTTTCTGTTCTCGCTCAAGCCTGGCGACGTCGTCCCGACGAAAGGCCCTGTTGGTGCCTTCACGGTGAAGGCAAAGGACAGAGAGGCCATCTACGTAGCGACAGGAACGGGTGTCGTGCCATACAGGCCTATGCTGTCTCAGCCTGGATACCTTGACCAGGGAACGAAGACAAGCCTCATCTTTGGGGCTCGCTACGCCGAGGGTCTGATGTTTCGATCAGAGTTTGAATCATTAGCGGGTCGTTTGCCGAACTTCACCTTTGTGCCGACGGTAACGAGACCTGCCGAAGGATGGCAAGGAAGGACGGGTCGAGTGCAGCCGTTGTTGTGGGAATTGCTGGGCGACCGCAAAGATGTCGATGTCTATGTCTGCGGGCTTAACGAAATGGTGGAGAGCATCCGAGAAGAGTTGAAGCTGCGGGGCTTTGACCGGAAGCAGATTATTGTTGAGAAGTACGACTAACTGACTATGCAATTGAGTAGCTCACGCATTGTTGCTTTGGTGCTTTTAGACTTGGTGCTTTTTGGAATCTCCGCCTTCTTGATGTTGCAGTGGATGCCGAGACCTCTGAGGCCTATTGACTATCTGCTGGTTGGCGGTGTTGCCACGTTGATCAGCCTGCTTGGTACCTGGCTGTTGATTTCGAGGGAGCTTCCCAATCGATCGGGCTTTCTGGTTAAGCGGCGAATCAAGAAGGGAGAGAGCGAATCATGAGTTGGCGCTATTGGGACATCAGTGTCCCGTTGACGGATGGAATGGTTTGCTGGCCGGGGGATGCGGCTCCGAGTCTGGTGCGAGTGGCTGAGATGGATCGTGGAGACATGTGCAACGTCACCAAGTTGCATATGAGTGCCCATACGGCGACACATATGGATGCTCCACGGCATTTCATCAACGACGGTGTTGGTATCGACCAGACGCCACTCGATGCGATGATCGGGCCGGCTCGGGTGGTTGAGATTGCCGATCCGGTGGCGATTCGGCGTGCGGAGCTTGAGGGGCTGAAGCCTCAGCGTGGGGAGCGTTTGATATTCAAGACGAAGAACACACGGGAGTCATGGGCGAAGCCCGAGTTTGACAAGGACTTTGTCTATATCGCCGATGAAGGGGCCAAGTATCTTGTGGAGTGTGGAGTGAAGACAGTGGGGGTGGACTATCTGTCGATTGGCGGCTTTTATCACGACACGGCGGAAACGCATGTGACGATCCTGGGGGCGGGGATTGCAGTGATTGAGGGACTAGATCTGAGTGAGGTTGAGCCCGGGGAATATGAACTAATTTGCCTTCCACTCAAGATTGCAGGCGCCGATGGGGCACCTGCAAGAGTAGTACTTCGAAGGCCAGCCTAGGCGAGTTCGCCGTCGGTGTGAACGTGATGGCGCATGGCTGTTGATTCCTTGATCTTGTAGGTTTCAATCTTGGAGCCAGTGGGGCCTCTTGAGGTGCGGTCGAGGATGCTGGTCATCTCGGTTGGAGTCATCTTCTTGAGGGTCTTGAGGACGGCGATGTTTTGTTCGAGCTGTTCGACTGACTCGACGCCGGAGACCAGGGTGTTGGGGTTCTGGGTCCAGGCGAAGCGCAGGCACTCTTCGATGGTGGCGATGCGCATCTTACGGATGTTGCCGATCGCGTTGGACTTCATGCCGATGAGGCCGAGGCCGCGCTCACGAACCTTTGGGTGAACATTCTTGATGAAGCTGAGGTAGTGAGGGTCGATCAGATTGACCGGGCACTGAACGGTCTCCCAGCCGGAGTAGCCTTCGAGGAGACGGAGGTGGACGTTGGGGTCGGCATGGCCAGTGAATCCGATGTGACGCACCTTGCCTTGTTCTTTGGCCTTGACGAAGGCTTCGAGCGATCCACTGGGCCCGAAGATCTTGTCGACTTCAGCCATGGTAACGACTTCGTGGCACTGCCAGAGGTCGAGGTAGTCGGTCTTCATGCGCTTGAGGGTATTTTCAAGCTGAAGCATGGCACCGTCGCGGGTTCGGTTCTCGGCCTTGGACATCAGAAGGACACGCTGGCGGAGGCTGTGGGCATCGCCGAAGACCTTGCCGTAGGTGACATCGCTTTCACCGTTGTGATACTTGGCGGCGCTGTCAAAGAAGTTGACGCCGAGCTCGAGTGCGCGGTTGATGATGCGGACGCCAGAGATCTCGCCTCCGACGCGCATGTGGTAGCCACCGAGGCAGAACTTTGAAACTTTGAGTTGGGACTTGCCCAGTATGTCCATGGGCATGGGCATTTCGGCGAGAGCTGCGGCGGAGATGCCGAGAGCTGTCGAAGTCTGGATGAATTCGCGACGCTGCATACAGTGATTGTATCTAGTCGCGGCCAGGGAGGAGTTTCATCAGTTTCTCAAACCAGCTCATGTCGGTCTCGGGGAGTGGCTTGGACCGGTTGCTGACTGGGGGTGCGTCCGGGGGCGGGTCGTAGGGAACCTTGCTGGTCAGCTTTGCCCTGGTTCCGTCGAACAAGTAGGACTTGAGCCAGAGCTTGCCAGCGTCGTCTTCGACAACGATTTTAAACTCCGGGGCCTTGACCATCACTGGAAAGAAGCCACGGAGGTTACGTTCGCGGTAGGCGGTCTCGTAGCGATGGCGGCGGGTGTTGTAGATGAATAGACGGAGGCCGTCGAATTCGAAGGGGGCGTACTTCTGGCTTTGAGTGGTCCAGAGCCAGTGGTTATGTTTGGTGCCTTCATCGGTGACTTCGCCCATGGGGAAATAGGAAGTGATGCGGCTGCCTTCGGCGTATTGGGCTACATCATCTGGGACCTCAAGGAAGATTGCATTCGTGAGGACCCAGCCGACGCGACCGTCCTTGTTGCGGATCATCACGACATCGTCCATTGGCTTGGCCTCGACGGGTTTTCCAGGCTCTACTTCGATTTTGGAACGGGACATGTCGAGCCAATCGGCGGGAGGCTTTGGCGCGGCCGGTGAGGGTGGGGGCGGGATGGCCGGTTCTTTCTTTGTGCGCTTCCGTTTGGGTTGTGGCTTGGGGTTGAGGTCTTCAATCTCGATAGTTTCGCCCTGATAGGGGACACGTACGCTTACGCGATGGCCGATGATGTCGAAGCGTTCTTTCTCCTGGATCTGGAGGAAGGTTGGGGAGTAGCGGTTGGGGTCTGTGTGGACGTTGACGATATCGAAGACAGTGGCGACGCCCATGCTGGGGGCGGACTTGTACTTCTTGGCCAAGTCATCGAGCTGGTCCATTTGCCTGGCGCTGATCAGCAGCTTGATGTCGACCCAGCCGATGGTTTTGGACTTGGTACGGACCTGGAGGAAGCGGCGGCGACGGTCGAGTACTTCGAGGCGCTCACCGTGCTTGACAGTAGTTATGACAGGGGAGCGGAGGGAGACGTCCTGGCGGAGGGGGAGTTCGTTGGGGCCGGCGAAGGCTTCACCGATGACACGATAAACCGGGCCTTGTTTTTCCTTTTGGCAGGAAACAAGACCCGGAAGAATCGCGAGAATGAGGAGAAGAAATGCCCTAGACAGCCTGGGCAATTTCGAGTAATGAATCTTCAAACGAATAGTCGATGCGCTTGCGCTTGACAGCGTTTCGCAAATACCAGCGGTAAGTTTCTTTCAGGCCGGTAGCGAAGTCGCGGGGCTTGAGCTTTAGCATGCGTTGGGCCTTGTTGGTGACCATGGTGATCGGCGCGATGTCGAAATAATAACCGAAGTAGAGTTGCGGCCCCATGGGGTGACCGCCGGCGAGGGCGATCTGGCGGCGCGGAACGCGGATGACTTGCGGCTTCTTGCCGGTGGCGCTGGCCAATGCGTGGACGACTTCTTCCTGCGTAAGCGGGCGTGAGTTGGCGACGTTGAAGGCGTTGCCGATGGCTTGAGGATGTTCCAGCACCTTTTGGCAGGCGAGGATCAGGTCGGCGACGTGGACAAACTGCATGAGGCGGCGGCCATCACCCGGGAGGATGAGGGGGCGACCAGCGCGGAGGCGATCCCAGAAGAAGGCTTCGCGGTAGTAATTGTTGCCGGGGCCGTAGATGAAGGGGGGGCGCAGAGTGATGACCGGGACGTGGTAGCGATAGAACATGCGGA
Organism: Bryobacter sp.; assembly: GCA_046590555.1. GTDB lineage: Bacteria > Acidobacteriota > Terriglobia > Bryobacterales > Bryobacteraceae > Bryobacter. Next base: position 10,191 of record JBKJUN010000941.1, read on the forward strand.
AGAGCATGCGTTCGCTCATGGCTTTATTTCGCACATAGGCGTCTGGGTGATCATCGGGAGCGAGCGCGTCGGCTTCGTGATGGTTGAGCCCGTCGCCATAGGCGGCGACGCTGGACATGAAGATGTACTTTGAGAAGTTACCTTCCATCGTTTTGATGGTGTGCTCGACCTGAGCGGCGGTGGTGCCACGTTCCCAGTCGTAGACGTTATCGAAGACGATATCGAACTTTTCGCGGGTGAGGACCTTCTTGATCTGTTCGGGATCGTTACGGTCGGCGACGATATTGCCGATCTTCTTCTTGAACGGATGGGCCTGCTTGCGGTGCAGGATGGTGACATCGTTCTTCTGCTTGAGCAGCGTCTCTACCAGCAGGCGGCCAACAAATTGGGTTCCGCCAATCACAAGGATTCGAGCGCCGGATGTATTAGTTCTGGCTAATGATTCAAACACTGTATTTTCTTCAACTCCGTCTTAGGCGGGTTTTGTTTAGTCGTAGTAGTAAAGGCCCGAGAGGGTATTCAGGGTCCAAAAGGGGCAACTCGGTCCGAATCGCTTTTATCCCTAGCTATTTTGACGCATAGAGATTGAAAAGGCTTCATGTTTTCCAGGGCGAGGTTTCCCTCGGCGGGGGAAGTCATGACGTTATGTCTGGGATCAGCCGGATTCGAGAACAACGTAGCGCCTTTCTTGCAAGTGCTTTAGTAGGAATAAAAGCCAGTCGAGAGGACCAATTGTTATACTACCAATCGGATGAGCATTCGCGCTACGGCTACCATCACTGCAGTGCTGGTCGACGATGAACGTTTGGCACGGGAAGAGCTGGAATTCCTGCTCCGGGATTTCGTTGACATCGAGGTGGCTGGGGTGGCCGAAAATGGGGTGCAGGCACTTGAAGTCATTGAAAAGATTGATCCTGATCTTGTCTTTCTCGATGTCCAAATGCCAGGTTTGGACGGATTGGGTTTGATTCGCCGGCTACAGGAAAAAAATGTTCGGTTGCCATATTTTGTTTTAGCAACAGCGTTTGACCAGTACGCAGTTGAGGCATTTCGGCTGGAAGCGATGGACTATTTGCTCAAACCGGTGGAAAAAGACCGGCTTGGAGTGACGATCGAAAGGGCCAAAAGGTATCTTGCGGAGCATGGTGAGATGGTGGAATCGGGTGTGGTTGAAGCTGGTAGGGTTGCAAGCCCGAAAAGCAAGGTGGTGGTTCGGACAGGAAGCCGAAATCTGCTGATTGATACCAGCGAGGTGATCTATGCAACGATTGAGGACGGTTTGATCCGGATTGTTGCTGCGTCAGTAACTGGTGAGAGCAGCTACAAGACAATTGATGAGTTGCAGGGTGATTTGGACCCTGAGGTGTTTTGGCGCGTGCATCGTGGGTATCTTGTGAATCTGAACCGGATCCGGGAAGTGAATCCGTGGTTTCACTCGAGCCTGATGTTGAAGATGGATGACGAGAAGGGTACTGAGGTGCCGGTGAGCCGGGCGCACGCCAAGAAGTTGCGGGCGTTTTTGAAGTTATAAAAGGAGGCTGGGCGATGGCTTCGGTTTACGAAGAACGGTTGGATGAACTGGAAAAGTTTGAGTTCCAATTTGGGGTGGAACGTGGGCGGTTAGCTATGGCGCAGGATCTTTTGACGGATGCGCTGAGCCTGGTGGGGCAGCATGGGGTTTATTGCCAGAGTATTCGCCAGCCTGGGAAGCCGGCGATGGACTTGCAGATTATTTTGAAGTTGCTCAACGACAGCAAGGAACTGGTGACGGACGTGATGGATGGGCTGAAGGGTCCGCAGAAGCCTGCCTGAACACACTACGGGCGAGGGTGTTCAGGGGCAATGCTTGCTAGGGCCTGATTGCGGGTTCAAATGTCAAAGATCTTGCGGCTGTTGGGCCTGGGTTGCCGGTTGTTAAGCAGCTAGCTTGGCTTCGCGATGTTTGTCTAAGATTTCGCGGGCTTCTGGCAATAGGGCCAACAAACGGATAGCTAGTATGCCAACGCTGGTTTTAGTTAGGTCTGATTTGCGGACCTCGAACATGGGGAAGGTGGCTGGGATGTCCATCTTTTTATCGAGCAGGTAGAACTCGGTGTGAATGTCCATGGCGAGGATTCTGTCTGTCTGGATCTTCTTGAGTTCGGAGAGAGCTTTGTCGGCGCGGCGCTCCTGGGCGGCTCCGAGTTTGAGGATGCGCTCCATTTGGGTAAAGAGGTTTTCGTTATTGGGTTCGTTTATCCAACGGTCCTGGGAGTCGATTTCCATTTGTCTGGCACGTTCGGCTTGGTGTAGCGCGAAGACGTAGCGCTCGAAGGCCTGGAGTTCAAGCTCGCCTTCGGGGAGGCATTGCTTGAGGAGTTTGGCCTTGAGAGCTTCGTATTGGCTTCGTTCGCGCGGATTGTTTTCGAAGATGGTTGTTGGGTTGGCGGTGAGGCCATGACGGGTGCTGTTGGCTGACGAGGCGGCGCGGCCTGCGGCGGTTTTGGGGCCGGTTGATTGTTTTGCGTTCTGCCTGTTGGCATCGATTTGAGCTTGCGTTGACATAGC
>JBKJUN010000994.1:0-1149 GCA_046590555.1 Bryobacter sp.
GGCGGCACATCGCAAGCGGCAGGAATTAGAACGGTCCTTCGCTGGTGATCGGTGGGAAGCCGCCATTGTGGAGCATGAAGGCAAGCCCGTCGAAGTTGATTTGGTCTTTCGCAGCAGCACCGGCACCCCTCTCGAAAGCCGCAATGTAACCAAACGCTTTCAGCGTATCCTTGCCGAATGTGGGTTACCTCGGCATAGATTCCACGATCTACGTCACAGCGCCGCCACCTTGCTTTTAGTCCAGGGTGTCCACCCCCGCGCGATTCAGCAAATTCTAGGTTGGGATCAAGGCGCAATGTTGGAGAGGTACACGCATCTGGTGGATGAGATCCGGCAGGATGCCGCCGACAAAATGGATGCCATTCTAAAGCCAGTTGGGGTCAGCGTTGGGGTCAAAAAGCAGAAGCCCGCATCGCGCGGACATCTAACTAATTGATTCTTATGGAGCCACCCGCCGGAATCGAACCGGCGACCTACTGATTACGAATCAGTCGCTCTACCAACTGAGCTAGGGTGGCCCAACCTCTATATTTTATCATTGCTCTTAGTGTGTCGGCATCTTCTCATCTCAATTCTGTCCGCCCTGGCCCTATCCGCCCAAGCCCAAAAACTCGAAACCCCCTCTGCGATCCTCAACGAACAACTCCCGAAGTGGGTCCGCTTCAGCTTCGATCATCGCTTCCGATTTGAGAACTACCAAGCCCTCCGCTTCCAGCAAAACAACGACGATCAGTGGCTCCTCAACCGCTTCCGCATCAACATGACCCTGCAGCCCCGCTCCTGGTTTTCTTTCAACTTCCAAGCCCAGGACGCCCGTGTATTCTTCAAAGAAAACCCGGCAGGCGCCTCCGCCTTCACCAATCGTACAGACCTTCGCATGGCCTTCGTCGATTTCGGAGACATGGCAAAAAGCCGCATCGCTCTCCGCTTCGGACGCCAGGAAATTGCCTACGGCGAAGACCGCCTCCTCGGCGCCGCCAATTGGGGCAACGTCTCCCGTACCTTCGATGCCGCTAAGCTCGTCCTCCGCCAAGGGCCCAACCAACTGGATCTCTTCAGCGCCTCCGTTGTCAGAATCCAGCCCCGCGGGCTCTCTCATCACACTCAGGGCAACAACCTCCACGGAGCCTATTTCTTCTGGCGCAACCT
>JBKJUN010000313.1:0-2022 GCA_046590555.1 Bryobacter sp.
ATCCCACCTCCAACATCGCCGGCCTCGACAACGCCCCCCTCAATTACTTCTTCTCCCCCAAGGATTCTGACAACGCCAACCAATACGACTCCCGCGTCGATCACAACATCTCCGCCAAGCACCGCTTCTTCGCTCGTTACTCCCTCCGCGATCAGACTCGCAACGAAAACGGCACGCTCCCCTATCCGGTCATGGGCGGTGCAGGCCAAACCGTCGACCTCAAAGGCCACAACATCGCAGCCAGCCTCTCCAGCACCTTTACCGCCACTCTCTTCAACGAACTCCGCTTCGGTTATTCCAAGTTCGATACCAAGTTCGACATCCCCTTCACCGAAAACCTCAACCCCAACTTCGGCATAAAGAACTCCCCCGGCGAAGTCCTCAAAGACGGCCCCAACACCGGCTTCTCTCTCTTCTCCCCAGCGGGCTTCACAGAAGCTGGCCCCCGCGCCTTCTGGCCCAACTTCAACAACCTCGACAACCGCATGATCTCAAACGCCCTCTCCTGGCAGAAGGGCAAACACATCCTTAAATTCGGTGGCGAATACCGTCGCCTCAACATCTTTCGCAACGCCGCCCGCTTCCGTCGTGGCCAGTTCGCCTTCAACGGCCAGTTCACCTCTCAACAACCCAACAACGGCGCAAGCCGCGGCAGCTCCGGCAACGGCATTGCCGACATGCTCCTTGGCTGGGTCTCCGGCGGCAACTTCGGCAACAACCAGGGCGAAAACATCGTCGCCCCCTACATGGGTGCTTTCATCCAGGACGATTGGAAAGTCTCTGCCCGCCTCACCATCAACCTTGGCCTCCGTTGGGAAGCCTTCCCCAAAGGCACCTTCCCGCAGGCAGACAAGCAGTCCGTAGGCCGCTACCTCCCCGGCCAGGACAAGATCGTCTTTCCCACTTCCGACTCTGACTGCGGCTGCAAAAACGACTTCAACAATTTTGCTCCACGTGCTGGCCTAGCCTTCCAGCTCAACTCGAAAACCGTCATCCGCGCTGGCGGCGGCATCTTCTACGGAGAACCCAACAGTCTTTCCACAGAAGGCACTAACTTCCGCGCCGGTCCGCCACGCTCACAAGACATCGCCATCCAAACCAACTTCGAAACCACACCCGTCTTCGTCCAGCAAGGCTTCCCTGCCTTCTCCAATACCCAACTCCTTCCCAACGCTGCCGTCTTCGTCTTCCCAGACTTCCGTGGCACCCTTTACGCCTCCCAATGGTTCCTCGACCTCCAGCGCACTCTCCCTCTCGACACCTTGGTCACCATCGGCTACCAGGGCACCAAAGGTACAAACCTGCACACCATCCGCAACATCAATCTCCCACTGGCACCCTCGGCTTCGGTTCCCGCCAACCAGCGCCTCGTCCTCCCCAGGTTTTCCGGCGTCAATTATCACGAGAACTCCCTCAACTCCGTCTATCACGCCCTAACCCTTAAAGCCGAAAAACGCTTCTCCAAGGGCTTCACCTTCCTTACTTCCTTCACGTGGTCCCGCAATATGGATTACGGCAACGAAGACCTCCTCGACGGCAGCCCCGGCAACGTCACGCCCTATGACCTCCGCCGCGAGCGCGGTCTCTCTACCCTCAACCGCAAACTCGGCTACGCCCTCTCACTCGTCTACGAGATCCCCACCGGCACCATGACCGGCCCTGCCAAGTGGGTCCTCGCCGGCTGGCAAATCGGTGGCATTGTCTCCGCTCACACTGGCGCTCCAATCAGCCACTCCATCAACGTCAACAACCAGAATCTTGGCGGTGCCGTCCGTGGCGACTGGGTCCGCAACCCCAATCTCCCAGAATCCGAGCGCACCATCGATCGCTACTTCGATACGTCATTTGTCGTCCCCAGCGCCCCCGGCGTAGTCTCAAACGCCGGCCGCAACCTGATCATCGGCCCAGGCCGCCAGAACATCGACATGTTGCTCTCCCGCACCTTCAGAATGCCTTGGGAGGGCCACGCTCTCCAACTCCGCTTCGAGGCCTTCAACGCCCTGAATAAAGCCAACTTCGCCA
>JBKJUN010000383.1:0-5353 GCA_046590555.1 Bryobacter sp.
CCCGCCAACGTTCAGCAGGAAGGCGACCTCAACTCGATGGGGCAACTACGCTGGACCAGCGAGCGCGTCAACAATCTCATCGAAAGTGAGCTCAATTACTTTGTTCGGTTGCCACAACTGCAGACCATGGGCGACACCAACTCAAGGTTGATGAACGCATACCGGATGTGCTTAAACGAGAAGACTTTCAATCTGCTATCCAAACAGCACCTCGACACGATCAAAACAACCAATGCGCTTTCAGCACGAATAGAGAAGTGGTCTGCACCCAAATCGCCCCGTAGCAGCCGATCGAGGGAGCTATAGTCATGCCGCGCAAGAAAGTAAATGTCCCGCGTGCTTACGGGATACTCTCGTCCTCGCCAATCCATGCAACTCCGGTCGAGGTCGTCGAAACAGGCACTGTTCGAATGGCGCTGATTCTGGATCTGCTTGCAGAGACGCTTCGGCCCTATCCAGAAGCCAAACACGCCATTTCCGAGGCCATAGCGGCACGTCTCGGCGCTAGCGCCGAAACCAGGATTCTGCCCTGATGGAACCGCAATTCGTTCTGCGCAAAGTGGCAAGCCGGCTCGACCCGGCTTCCTTTGCCCGATACTTCCTTGGCATCGATCCAGATGACAAGCAGGCCCAGGTCTTGCGCTCAGAGTCGCCACAAATGATGCTTAACTGCTCACGCCAGTGGGGGAAGTCAACAGTGTCGAGCATACTCGCACTTCACAAAGCTTACTTCGAGCCCAAAAGCCTCGTGCTTGTAGTCAGCCCAACCCTCAGACAGAGTGGCGAGTTGATCCGAAAGATCATCGGATATCTCCCTGCACTCGGGCTTCGTAAAAAAGGCGACGGCGTAAACACGCTCTCCGTCGAGCTTCCAAATGGTTCCCGCATAGTGGGTCTACCCGGTCGCGACGGCACCATCCGCGGCTTCTCTGGCACCAGCCTTCTCATCATTGACGAGGCTAGTCAGGTCGCCGACAGTCTCTATCGCAGCGTTCGCCCATTTCTCGCTGCCTCGAAGCATGGCCGCATGGTGATCATGTCAACTCCCTATGGCACCCGAGGCTTCTTTTGGGAAGAGTGGGAGCGCGGCGACGGCTGGGAGCGCGTCGAAACACCTGCCAACGAATGCTCGCGCTTCGATCCTGAATTCCTCGAACGCGAACGCAAGTCGATGGGAGAGTCGTGGTTCAAGCAAGAATACCTTTGCCAATTCCTGGAGAACGAAAATACCTTCCTGCCACGAGCCTGGGTGGAAGCCGCGTTCACACGCGAAATCAAGGCCTTATCGCTTTAGGAGCCAATCATGAGCAATCAGTTACAAAAAAACGAATACTTTTTCGGCCTCGACCTCGGACGCAAGCAGGACCACTCAGCTCTCGTCATTGTCGAAAGATCACTGCAAGCAATGAACACTCGCTACATTGATGCCTACACGAAGTGGGAGTCGTTCTTGAGCGTTCGTTATGCCAAACAATGGAAACTCGGCACGGCCTATGGCGAAGTTGCCAAAGAAGTAGGTGCCATCTTCAAGAAGGTCGAAGCGCTAGGCAGAAGTGTTCTGGTCTTTGACCAGACCGGTGTTGGCGATGCAGTCTTTGAGATGATACGCGAACATCTGCGAGGCTCAAGCGTAGAAGGCGTCGTCATCACTCACGATCTCAAACGAGACATGTACGCAGCCGTCGAAACCAATCTCGAACAGGGCAAACTTAGAATCCCCGAAGACTGCTACTCCAGCCGCGAGCTAAAGCAGGAATTGCTCTCGGTCGAAATCAGGCGTATCGGCTTCGGCTACAAATTCGGTGCCTTCGAAAAAGACTCGCATGACGACCTTGTGATGGCCCTCGCTCTGGCCTGTTGGCGCGAACGAATCAGCCAGCGCAACAGCGAGCCGAATCGGCGCCTTCCCGGCTTCTAGTGGAAGTATGCGTAGGTCAGACCCTTTGTGCCAACCTTAGCCTCAAAGCGGTCTGGCCCCAAGGGCAATTTGACACCCTTGAGATCAAGCCGTTTCTGCCCGGCAGCAATGGCATGTGTGCCTAGCCACTTGGCGGTCAATTGAGTGGCTTCGTTTTGCGGAGCAAACAGCAGTGTGACATCGTACGGCCCGGCTGCCTTCACGTCAACTTCCCAATGGCCAATCCCTGTTGCCTCCCAGCTTGCACTGTCCCCCCGCCAGTCCTGCCTGGTCAGCAACACGGGAGACTTCCCATTCAACACAATTTTCGGAGGCGCGTACTTGTGTGTTCCGGCTACATCTTTGAACCATGCCTCATAGGACATCCTCAATTGCCGCACCGTATTCGGATCTGCCGCAGCCAGATCTTTTGCTTCCACTCGATCGGCCTCAAGATCATAAAGCTCTTTGCCATTAACCAGCTTCATTCTCTGCGTAAGTACGGCGCTATTTTCAAAGGGACGAGGGGCATCCCCACGATGCCATTGAATGAACACCGTGCGGTCGCTCCAGGTTTCTTTAGCTTTGGCATCGGTCAGCAGCGGCATCAAACTACGCCCATCCAACTTGGCTGTAGTCTCAGCCCCAGCCGCTTCGAGCAGCGTTGGCGTGAGGTCGATATGTGCACTCAGCCGGTCCACAACCGTTCCGGCGGCGATACGTCCGGGCCACTTGACAAAGAGCGGAACTCGAATCCCGCCTTCATAGGATGTACCCTTCAGCCCACGCAAACCAGCATTGAAGCGCTTCTGCTGGGGCCCGTTGTCGGTCATAAAGATCAGGATCGTGTCGCGTTCGAGGTTCCGCTCCTTCAAGTGACTCACCAGCTTGCCAACGTTTTGATCGACGTTGCGGACCATTGCGTAGATCTTCGCCGTCGTCTCGTCGAGACCCATCTTGCGAAATGGCTCGACCAATTCTTCAGCAACCTGCAGCGGAGTATGGGGAGCATTCGTTGGCAGATAACAGAAAAATGGCTTCGTCCGGTTGTCATCTATAAAGCGCATCGCCTCCCGAAAGTACACATCCGTGCAATAGCCCTTCTGCTGCTCCCACTTCCCATTCCTGCTTAGAACCGGATCAAAATAAGAGGGAGCAACACCGCTGATCTCCTCAGGCACATCTCCAGGCTGCATCAATCCGCCGCCATTCAGAACCAGGCTGTCGTCGAAACCCTGGTCAATGGAGCGCAAAGGAAAGTTGTCCCCAAGATGCCATTTTCCAAAAATACCTGTTCGATACCCAGTCGGCTTCAGCATCTCAGCAAGCGTCACTTCTTCAGGCCTCATCATGCTGCGGCCAAGGTAGGTATCAACAACCCCGGTGCGATAGTTGTACCGCCCAGTCAGCAGGCTTGATCGTGTCGGGCTGCAAACAGGCGATGAATAGAAGCGGCTGAATTGCGCCCCGGCTTTCGCGAGCGCATCGATATTGGGCGTGGCCAAATTCGGATTGCCATGCAACGAGAGATCCCCATAGCCCTGATCGTCGGTCAAGATCAAAACAATATTGGGTTTCCTTGTTTGGGCCAAAAGCGGGGTGGCCAGCAAGGGCATGAAGGATCGACGAGTGATCATGAGGCGATTCTATCCGACAATAGAGTTGTGAAAGACGAAGCGCTACTAAGCCACATCAATCGCCTGCCCCACGGCCGCGCCACAACGAAAACACTTACGCGCGAAATGGGCAACAAGGGTGTCAAGCGCGAAGAGGTCGAACTCGCCATCGAGCGGCTCACCCGCAAAGGCCTTCTCATCGAGCTCCGCAACAACACCTACCAGCTCGCTTCAAAGGCCCGAGAGTTCTCGGCAGGCACTCTCCGCATGCATCGTGATGGCTTCGGCTTCGTCATCCTCGACCAGAAACCGGAAGGCATCGAAGGCGATGTCTTCATCAATCCAGATTCAGCTCAGAAGGCCATGCACGGCGATAAAGTACTCGTGCGCCTCGGTCGGATCGGGCACGATGGCCGCGTCAACGGCGAAATCGTTCGTGTCCTGCACCGCGCCAATCAGCGCATGGTGGGACAGTTCCGCCTCACCAAGCGGGGCTGCTTTGTCGTCCCGTACGACCAGAAGATCAAGCAGTGGATCCAGATCCCGGAAGGCTTCGAGATCCCCGCCCCGCACATCAACCCGGATCGTGTTGGCATCAAGGAAGTGAAGGTCGACAAGGTCGATGACCTGAACGGCATGATGGTCACCGTCGAGGTGCTCGACTTCCCAGACGAAGACTCAAATGGTGTCGGCCGCGTAATCGAACTGCTCGGCTTCGAAGATGACTTCGGCGTCGACGTCGAGATCATGATCCGCAAGCACCACCTGCCGCACGAATTCCCACAAGACGTAATTGAGCAGGCGCAATCGATGTCGCGAGAGATCGGCCCGCGCGAATGGGAAGGCCGCACCGACTTCCGGGATTTCGATATCGTCACCATCGACGGCGAAACCGCCCGCGACTTCGACGATGCCGTCTGGGTTGAGAAGCTACCCAACGGCAACTACAAACTGCAGGTTCACATCGCCGACGTCAGTTGGTATGTAAAGCCAGACTCTCCCATCGACAAAGAAGCCATGATGCGCGGCACCAGCGTCTACTTTCCGGATCGCGCTGTCCCGATGCTTCCAGTCGAACTCTCAACAGACATCTGCAGCCTGCGCCCCAACGAAGAGCGGCTCGTCATGAGCGCACTGCTCGAACTCGACCACCAGGGCAACATCCTCACCCAAGATTTTTGCCGCGGCGTCATCAAGAGCCGCGAGCGTATGACCTACACCAACGTCTACAAGCTGCTCGAAGGAACGCCCGCCGAACAGAAAGAACTCCGGGAACGTTACGCACCACTGGTGCATCGCTTCGAGCTGATGAAGGAACTGGCGCTCGTCTTAAACCGTATGCGCTCCCGGCGCGGCTCGATCGACTTTGACCTCCCGGAACCGATCATCGAATTCGACCAGTTCGGCGAAATGGTTGGTGTCTCTAGAAGCCCACGCAACATTGCTCATCGCCTGATCGAAGAGCTCATGCTGATCGCCAATGAAGCAGTCGCCTCACATCTAGAGGCAGCTGGAATCCCCAGCCTCTATCGCATCCACGAAATCCCTGACGCTAAGCGCGTTGCCGATTTCGAAGAAGCTGCATCCAAGTTCGGTGTATCCCTCGGCCTCGGCGGTGTCGCCGTCAAAAAGTTCTCAAACATCAAGAGCACTCGCGATGGCCGTAAGATTCGCAAAGACGTCTTCATCGGCAACCCAAGCGCTACCGTATCCTCAAAGCACTATCAAAAGCTGGTCGCTAAAATCGAAGGCAAGCCCGAGGAGCGCATAGTGAGCTTCCTGATGCTGCGCTCTCTCAAACAAGCACGGTACTCCTTCGAGAACGAAGGCCACTTCGCCC
>JBKJUN010000425.1:0-2179 GCA_046590555.1 Bryobacter sp.
CTTGCGAACCCTCGCTCCCAAGATGCTCGAGGAAGCAAGACGTGAGGGCCTGACAACTTCGATGGATACAGGTTGGGATTCACGCGGAGAGTGGGGCAAAGTCGTAGTTCCCTGCCTCGAACACGTCGATATCTTATTCGTCAACGAAGAGGAGGCTCGTCTCATCACCGGAGCGAAATCATGGCAGGCAGCACTCAAGCTTTTGCCCGCCGGCCACGTCGTAATGAAGCGGGGCGACAAAGGCGCAGTCGTAGATGGCGAGTTGGTTCCAGCTTATCCAGTAAAAGCCATCGATTCCACCGGAGCGGGAGACGTCTTCGCCGGAGCCTTCCTGGCCGCCTGGACTCGCGGCTATTCCTTAACCGAAGCAGTGGACTTTGCCAATGCCGCAGCAGCCATGAGCGTCCTTGAACTGGGTTCAGTTACCGGGCTCAAGAACTTCGCTCAAACTCTGCGATGGAAGAAGGCTAGGCGAGAAGCGCTTTGATGACGTGGCCGTGCACGTCGGTGAGTCGGCGGTTCAGGCCATTGTGATACCAGGTGAGCTTCTCGTGGTCTAGCCCAAGCAAGTGGAGCACCGTTGCCCAAAAGTCATAGACAGTAGTTGGGTTCTCAACCACACGACGTCCAAAGTCATCTGTAACACCCCAGGAAGCCGCCTTCTTAACGCCGGCACCCAGCATCCAGACCGTGTAGGCATCAGGATTGTGGTCACGCCCTAGAGTGCCTTCCTGGTGAGTTGGCATACGGCCAAACTCTGTCGTCCAAAGTACGAGCGTATCCTTCAAAAGCCCACGAGCCTCAAGATCCGCAATCAGGCCTGCGGTGGGTTGGTCAAGGATCGGCAGGTGCCTCTCGTAATCCGACTTCAGCGTCTTATGCGCATCCCAATTCAAGAGACCGTCAACACCTGAAGCACGAGAGGCGCAATACAGTTGGACGTATCGAACTCCGCGCTCAACCAGACGCCGGGCGAGAATACAGTTCTTCGCGTAAGCGGCAACCAAGGGGTTGGTACTGTTTGCACCATACAGATCTAAAGTCGCCTTCGATTCGGCCTTCAGGTTGGCAACCTCAGGAGCCGACAGTTGCATGCGAGCAGCCAGGGAATAGGAAGCGATGCGAGCTTGCAGGTCAGAATCTCCAGGGTGTCGCGCCGCGTGCTCTGTATTCAGATACTGAGCGAAGTCTCGGGTGGCCTGATCCGTATTGGCAGTGATGCCAGAGGGCCGGTCCAGATTGCGAATAGGGTCAGCCGCGTTGAAGGCAACGCCCTGGTGTTCTGCTGGCAGGAAACCCGAAGTCCAGTTCGCCGGGCCCGACGGCGGGATGCCCCGAATATCAGGAAGGGCAACATATGCGGGAAGGTTTTCGTTCTCTGAACCAAGAGCAAAACTAAGCCAGGCCCCGGCTGAAGGGAAACCTTCAAAGACGAAGCCTGTATTCATCGCGACACAAGCCGGGCCGTGGGTGTTGGAGCGCGAGCTCATCGAATGGATAAAAGCCATGTCATCGACGTATTTAGCGAGATGAGGGAGCTTTGTAGTGATGGGCTTGCCAGATTGCCCAGCGGGCTTGAAATCCCAAGGGCTCCGCATGAGGTTGCCGTTGGCCCCTTGAAAGGTGACGTCTTTATCCCCGCCAGGCATTGGCTGGCCGCTGCGCTTCTCCAGCTCGGGCTTGTAGTCAAAGGTATCGAGGTGGGATGCTCCGCCGGGGCAGAAAATCTGGATTACACGCTTGGCCTTGGGAGTGAAATGCGGTTGTCTTGTAGCGCCAGTCAGCAGGTCGCCGTAAGCGATCGCGCCCAGGCCAGTCAAAAAGCAGCGTCGGTTAGTAGACATAGAGAAACTCGTTGGCGTTGAAGAGTGCACGGACAAAGGCAGTAAATCCGTGCTTGCGAATGAGTGTATTAGACTCGGAAACCTCTTGAGGTTCGGGCGGCCGGCCGAAGACTCGCAGGAAAGCAACTTCGATGCTCTGGATCCCAAAAGCCTCGGCCATGTCGGTGGTAAAGCTGTGGTTCAGCAGAGAGAGTGCCTGCAGCGGCGAGACAGTAGAAACGCGACGCGGTTCTGGGAGAGAAGAATCAGGGCAATCAAAGACACTCAGCAGTTCCGTTCGGATCGAGCGAGCCGATTCAGCATAGACGGAGCGGCGATAGGTCTCCGGCCCAAAC